>JAPUIH010000001.1 GCA_027297205.1 SAR324 cluster bacterium
ACCAGCGGCGGCGCCGAATCCACGGAATCTTCCATCAAGACCGTCCGCTTTTACTGGAAGGTACACGGAAAGCCGGACAAAATTCACGTCATTTCCCGAAAATTCGGCTATCACGGCGTGACTCTTGCGGCCATGAGCGCCACGGGCATTGACACCTACTGGCCCATGTTCGAGCCGCGCACGCCGGGCTTCAGCCATATCGAGAGCCCTTATCCCTACTTTTTCAATGCGAAGTTCGAGCCGGGCAACGGCGTGGACTCGCCTGGGGTGGCCGCGGCAAATCTGCTGGAAGAGGAAATCCTGCGCCTCGGCCAGGACAAGGTGGCGGCCTTTATCGCCGAGCCCATTCAGGGCGCGGGCGGTGTGATCGTACCGCAGGAAGATTACTTCCGGCGCATCCGGGAAATCTGCGACAAATACGAGGTGCTGTTAATCGCGGATGAGGTCATCACCGGTTTTGGGCGCACGGGCAAATGGTTCGCCCTGGAGCATTGGGGCATCGAGCCGGATATCATGAATTTCGCCAAGGGCATCACTTCGGGCTATATCCCCATGGGCGGCATCGGCGTGAGCGACAAGATCAGGGAGGCGATCGACTCCACCGATGCGGACAAGCGCTACATGCACGCCTTCACCTACTCGGGCCATCCCACCTGCGCCGCCGTGGCCCTGGCGAACCTGGATTATTTCGATAGCGAGGACCTGGTTTCCAAGGCCGCGGAAACCGGCGCTTACCTGAACCGCTCCCTGAAGGCCCTGGAATCCCACCCCAACGTGGGCGAAGCGCGGGGGCTGGGCATGTTGTCCGCCCTGGAGATCGTGGAGGACAAGGCAACGCACAAAACTTTCGATCCCGAACTGAAAATAGGAGAGAAGATCCATGCGGAAGTGGTGCAGCGCGGCTTGTGGACCCGCGCCAGGGGCGACGTGTTCTGTCTGGCCCCGCCCCTCACCACGACCAGGGACGAGGTAGACCGGATCGTCGCATGTATCGACGGCGCGCTAACCGCCGTGTTCGGCGGCTAGGCCGTTCCGTGCCGCGCCATGGCCACCGTATACATCGGCCTGGGCTCGAATATCGCGCCCGAGCGGAACCTCGTGGCGGCCATGGAAGCATTGCGGATGGCTCTGCGCCCCATCGCCGTAAGCCCCGTGTACCGCACTCCACCCTGGGGTGTGACGGATCAGGCGGATTTCCTCAACGCGGTGCTGGAGGCGGAGACGGCGCTGCAACCCCTGCCGTTGCTGGACACATTACAAGCCATCGAAGCCAGCCTTGCGCGCCAACGAACGAGGCGCTGGGGCCCGCGCAGCATTGACCTGGATATTCTGCTCTACGGCGATTTGCTGCTGGAAAGCGAGCGCCTGACCCTGCCCCATGCCCGCCTGCACGAGCGGGGCTTCATACTGAAGCCTCTCTGCGATCTCAATCCAGGGCTGCTCCATCCGGTTCTGCGAAAAGACATGGCGCAGCTATGGGCGGAAACCGATCAGACCGGCATCATCGTTACAGAACTTGACCTGTGCCCGGAAGGAATGTGCGGTGGCGCGAAGACCGCCCTTCCTTACGTGAATTAGCCCGCCAGGCGCAGCACCGTGTGCAACAGCACGTCCGCACCCGCGGTGGCGTGCTCCTGCAGAATGTCCTCGGTCTCGTTGTGGCTGATCCCATCCTTGCAGGGGATGAATATCATGCCGGTGGGGCAGATTTCCGCCAGATACTTGGCGTCGTGGCCGGCGCCACTGATCATGCGTTTGCCCGGCAGGCCGAGCGCGGAGGCCGCCTCTTCCACTGCATCCACGATATTGCCGTGAAACACCGTGGGCGGGACGTGCCAGATTTCCTCGATATCCAATTCCAGGCCCATATCCCCTGAAATTTCCCCGCAGGCGGCCAGCACGCGCTTCTTCTGCTCCTCCAGCACCGGCTCGTCGGGACAGCGAATGTCGATGGAGAAGCGCACTTCCTGATTGATGACGTTGATGGAGCCCGGCCCCACGGAAAATTCTCCCACGGTGGCCACCGCGTCGGGACGCAGGGCGCGGGTGGTGCGGTCGATGGCATCGACCATGCGCGCGGCGCCCAGCAGCGGGTCCCGCCGAACCTCCATGGGCGTGGTGCCGGCATGGGCGTTCATGCCGCGCACGGTGGCCTTGAGCCACTTCATGCCCTGGATGCCCGTGACGACGCCGATGGTCCTGCCCTCCTCCTCCAGCACGGGGCCTTGCTCGATATGCGCCTCCAGGTAGGCGTGGATGGGCCGGGCTTGGGCGGGCAAAGCGCCTTTGTACCCAATGCGCTCCAGTTCATCGCCCACGGATTTACCGTCCTGATCAACAGTGGCGTAAACGCGATCCTGATCGAGTACCCCGGCGAATACCCCGCTGCCCATCATGGCGGGCTGAAAGCGGGAGCCTTCCTCGTTGGTCCACACCACCGCTTCCACGGGCCGGGCCGTCTGGACATCTCCGTCATTGAGCGACCGCAGCACTTCCAGGGCCGCCAGCACCCCGTAAACTCCGTCGAAGCGGCCGCCGGTGGGCTGAGTGTCCAGATGGGATCCGCTCATCACCGGCTCGGCTTCCGCCTGGGTGCCCGGGCGGCGGGCGAAGATGTTGCCCATGCTGTCGATACTGATTTCGCAGCCTGCCTCCCGCGCCCAGGAAACGAACAGCTCACGCCCCGCCTTGTCCTCGTCGCTGAGCGCCAGGCGCTTGTTTCCGCCCGCGGGGGTCGCGCCCAATTTGGCCATTTCGGCCAGGGATTGCCAGAGACGATCGCCATTCGTACGCAACTCCGCCATGAATCTTCCTCGTAGTAGATCGGAATTGTTTAAATTCCCGCCGAACCGCAGCCGGAACGGTATGCGGGGGTCAAGCCCCCTCCATCCGCAGCCAGTCGGCGACCTTTGCGATGTCCGCGTTTCCGCCAGTGATCAATACCCCCACCCGCCTCCCCTCCAACCCCGCCTTGCGGTGCAGCAGGGGCGCCAGGGCCACTGCCCCGGAGGGCTCCACCACCATCTTCATGCGGTTCCAGAGAAAGTCCAGTGTGACCCGGATTTGCTCTTCGCTCACGGTGAGCATTTCGTCCACGTGGCTGCGGATAACGGCGAAGGTGTGCTCTCCCAGGGCCTTGGGTTTCAGCCCATCGGCCATGGTGGTGGGATGGGCCACGGTCTCGATGCGCCCGCTGCGAAAGGCGCGGCTGCCGCAATCGGAACCTTGCGGTTCCACGCCAATCACCTTCGCATGCGGCAGTTCATGCTTCACCACCAGCGCCGCGCCGGAAAGAGAGCCGCCCCCTCCGCAGGGGGCCAGCATTGCGTCCAATCCCTCCACTTCCCGCAACAGTTCCAGGGTGGCCGTACCTTGACCGGCAATCACGTCGGGATGATCGAAAGGCGGAACCATCACCTGCCCCCGCTCCGCCTGGATACGCCTGGCGATCATCTCCCGCTCTTCGCCTCCCTCGGGGTCGTAGGTGATCACTTCCGCTCCATATCCGCGGGTGGCCGCCAGTTTGATGGGCGGTGCATCGGCGGGCATGACTACGGTGGCGTTGATTCCCAGCAATTCCGCCGCGTAGGCCACGGCCTGGGCATGGTTGCCGGAGGAGTAGGTGATCACCCCCGCGGCCCGTTCCTGCTCACTCAGTTTACAGAGGGTGTTGTAAGCGCCCCGGAACTTGAAGGCGCCCACCCGCTGGAAGTTTTCGCATTTGAGAAAAACCTGGCAGCCCGCGGCCTCGTCCAAGGTGCGGGAGGTCATCACCGGCGTA
>JAPUIH010000010.1 GCA_027297205.1 SAR324 cluster bacterium
GTGGCCAGGATTTCTTCGTAGGTTGCTTCCAGCCGCATGGCCAGTCCCAATTCCGCGATCAGCTCCGTGACCTCCGCGCCGATCAGGTGAGCCCCCAGCAGTTGTCCGTAGGGCTCGCCGAATAGCAGCTTCACCATACCGTCAAGGTGCCGGCTCGCATTGGCCTTCCCCGAAGCGGCATAGGGGAAGCGTCCTACTTTGTAGGACAATCCGGCCTCCTTGCAGCGCTCTTCCGTCATACCCAGGGAGGCCACCTGGGGCTGGCAGTAAGTGCAGGCGGGAATCTGGTTGTAGTCCAAGGGTGTCACGGGGTGCCCAGCGATCGCCGCCACGGCTACTTCGGCTTCGGCGGAAGCCTTGTGGGCCAAGAGTTGATGTCCGGCCACGTCACCGATCGCGTATATGTGGTTCTGGCTGGTGCGCATCAAGCCATCGGTTTTGATGAATCCATTTTCCAGCGCCACTCCTGCGCTGTCCAACTCCAGCTCCGAGGTGATGGCCTCCATGCCGACTGCGATCAAGGCCATGTCGCAGCTCAGTTTGGATTCATTCTTTTCTCCTTTCAGCACTGCGCTCACGCCGCCCTTCTTGGCCTGAAAGTTCTCCACGCGGGTGGATACAGAACAATGGATGCCCTTCTTTTGAAATTGCTTCAGCAGCAAGGCGGCGATTTCCTCGTCCTCCTGGGGCAACAGCTGCGGGAGCATCTCCACCAAATGCACCTCAACGCCGAATGAATTGAAGTAGTAAGCAAACTCCGCCCCAATGGCGCCGGCTCCCACGATCAATAGCTTCTTCGGAAAAGATTTTAGTTCCAGCGCCTCGCGGTAGGTGATTACCGTAGCGCCGTCCACGGGAAACTGTGGCATTGCCTTCGGTCTTGCACCCGTGGCAATTACAATATCCTTTGCCGACACCACCGCGGGCTTGCCGTCCCCACCGCTCACCTCCAGCTGACCCGGCGCCAGAAAACGGGCACTGCCCGGCAGGTGGGTCACTTTGTACTTTCGAAACAGCGAGGCCACGCCCTTGTTCATCTTGTCGGCCACTCTCCGCGAACGCTCTACGATCTTCGCTGCATCGAATGACAGTTTGCTCACATTGAATCCGTAGGCCGCGGCATCTTTGAACTCCTCGTACAATTCAGCATTCCTGAGCAAGGCCTTGGTGGGAATGCAGCCCCAATTCAGGCAGACGCCTCCCAGGCGGTCCTTCTCGATCACCAGGGCTTTCAGACCGGCCCGTGCGGCTTTGATGCCCGCCACATAGCCCCCAGGCCCCGAGCCAATTACCACGACGTCATAATTTTCGGCCATGGCTCTACCCTATCCGAGGAAAGATATTTCAGGAGTGAATGAACGGCATGGCCCCAAGTCCGCTGGAGGACCCGCTGGATATCCAGTCGTGGAATTCGGTTCTTTTTCGCACCTGAAAACTAGCCCAGGGGCAAATCTAATGCAAGGCGCGGGTGGATGGGGAGCCTTAAAGTTCCGCCTGTAACGCGGTGACGTCCTCCTGGGTAATTCCCAGCAAGAACAGTATCGCGTCCAGCCGGGTCTGGCTCAGACTGTGTTCCGCCGCTTCCTGCACCGCCGGCCGGGCGTTGAAGGCAATTCCCAGCCCTGCCATTTGCAGCATGGGCAAATCGTTGGCGCCATCACCGATGGCGATCACCTGGTCCAGATGAATATGTTCCGTGCGTGCGATATCGCAAAGGATGGCAGCTTTACCCTGCCCATCGATGACCGGCTCGATGATTTTGCCTGTTACGAGACCGTCCTTGATTTCCAGCCGGTTGCCGAAGGCGTAGTCCAATCCAAAGGCATTCTTGATGCGGTCGGTGAAGTAGTTGAATCCGCCGCTGATCACCGCGGTGCGGTAGCCCAGGCGCTGCAATACACGGATCAAATCTTTGGCGCCGGGGGTGAATGGCAGTCCTTGGTACACTTCCTCCAGGATGGCCTCGGGAAGCCCTTTTAGCATCCGTACCCGGCGCACCAGGGATTTACGGAAGTCCAGTCCGCCTTCCATGGTTCTGCGGGTTAGCGCGCGCACTTGATCTGCCTTGCCCGCAGCCGCGGCCAACTCGTCAATGATTTCCGTCTGAATGAGCGTACTGTCCAGATCGAACACTACCAGGCGCTTGATACGCCGAAAGACGGTATTCGGTTGCAGCGCAATGTCCACATCGAAACTCCGACCCACCGGCAGCAGCACGGACTTCAACCGGGCGGCGCCATCGGCCTCGGGAGAACTAACCACCAACTCAAGACAGCGCACACGATCCTGGTCCATATGCTGGATCGTTTCAATATTGAAACCGCAGCCCGAGATGGCGGTGGCAATCTGTGATATCGAGGCAGCACTGACGTGATCGTGACCGATCAGGGTCACTACCGAGCTATAGCGCTTGGCGAGGTCATTGGTGCCGTGGGGCGGCAGCACCTTGAAATTGAGCTCCAACCCCATTTCCTTCGCTGCGAACAGTAGATCCTTCAATACCGGCTGCGCCTGGGCGGCGCCCGGGGGAAAATCCAGCACAATGGACAGGCTGAGCAGTCCCCGCACAACTACCTGCTCCATGTCCGAGATATTCACCCCGGCTTCCGCGATAACAGTGGTCAATTTGGCGGTAATTCCGGCGCGATCTTCCCCAGCGACGGTGATCAATACACTCTGGGAAGGCTCTGGGGATGCCATGACGGCTGGGATGGGGGAGCGCGGTGCGATTCAGGGGCCGCATGCCCGCTAATAATTGGTGTAAAGTATGAAGAACTGCGCCTGTCCGGGCTTGATTTCCACACTGCCCAGATCCTTGCGGGCAACCACCCCTCCTCCAGCGTTGGTGAAGTGTGCAGAAATCCTATGCTTGCCCGGCGCCACCAGCACGCGCCCCACCAGTATCTTGTCCGGCAGGGTCTCCCAAGACCTCAGGTCCGCCTGCTCGCTCACGGCCGCGAGTACATTGCCCGTCACCCGGGTCAACAAGGCCGCCATTTCACCTTGTCTTTTTTTGACCGCTTTTTCCGCGACCAAGGTGGCCAAGTACTTGGTGGTGGCTCGCGCCACGGCCTTGATCTTAATGCGCAACTTGCGATTTTCCAGATTTTTGACGGCGATGCTTCCGATCGGTTCCGCGGCTTCGAGACGGATGGCTTCCCGCCCATTGACCAGGATTTTGCTGCCGGTAACCGTGTAGCCACGCCGCTTATAGACCGGGAAGGCAATCTTCATCAAATAGCCATCGGGCATCGTGGCGTGGATGGCCCCTTCTATCTTGATGGGGCTGCGGCCCGCGAAATGCACAAAATAGAGGCGGCCTTTCGCACTCAGGTCGCGGAGCGGGATCAGTTCGGAATTGGGAAAGGCCTTGCGCGCCTGCTCTAGTTCCTCCCGGCCCATAAATGCCGCCGTGGTGAGCAGGTTGCCTGCGAGCAAGGCAGGCGCGTCCACGCCATACTGGGGGAAGAAATCACCCCTGTAATTTTCAAGAGCCATGCGATTGGAAATGTAGGCATCGTTGAGGTCGTCCCGGGTGCCTCCCAGTTCGTACAAAATGCCTGCCAACAGCCGCGCAAAACCGTCTTCCTTGTATACATTGCGCTTGTCCGGCGGGTAGTTGGAATTGATGTATTCCAGCTTTTCGTTGACTTTACGCGCCTCCACCAAAGCGGCCTCCGTATCGCCCAGCTTGAGGTAGTTCAAGGCCCGGTAAATGTTGATCGTTACCGCCTCGAAGTCCTCCCCACGGTAGGGAAGCGTGTTGTCGTTGGACAGGAAGGCTCCTGCCTCGCCTGCGATGGAAGTGGTGAACAGTTCATCCATACGCGCTTCCGCCGCGGCAAAAGCCCTGTTGCTGGATTCGTAGTCGCCCCCGTAATGGTACAGCAATCCCCGGTCCAGGTTGTACAGCACGGCGTTGCGCTCGGCGTACTTGTCCCTGTTCTTTTCAACCAGCTTTGCCGCCTCGATGAACTTTCCCTGCCGGGTCAGTCCCTCGATCTTCGGGTACAGCTTTACATGGGGCGAGCAGGCCGCCAGTATCCACATCAGCGCCACCAGCCAAATTAGCAGTGGCGGCGCGTGGCGCTTCCCGGTCTCCCTGTCGATTGGCTTAGTCATGCGGAAGCCCTGGCATTAGAACAGCGAGGACTTTTTGCGGGAGATCAGTTTTTTGATCTTCTTGTCTCCAATCCAGACTTTTTCGTTGGTCTCAATGCTGATCAGCTCCATATTGCCCTGGTAGAACACCACTTCCTCACCCCCCAGCCGGTCCTTGATGGCATTGAGCACACCGGTCAATACAAAATCGGCCCCAAGCTCCTTTCCCACCTCCACGGGATTGGAGGTCAGCCCAGCCTGTTGATCCGCCCGCTCTGAGCGGATGGATGACCGTTGGTCCCGCGAGGAGACCACCCGCACTTTGCCTGAATTGATCAGGGCTCGCTCCAGATCCTTAACGAAGGTTTGCGTATTGATATGCTCGCTGGTGCGGTTCTTTACGCCGAACGGGATTACCGTGGGCTTTCTGCCCTTACTTTTGCGAAACTCATCAATCCACGGACGGCTCACGATATCCCTGGTCATTTCCTCGGCCATCAGGCGGGAATCCGTGTCGTTCCATTTTCCGCTTAGGTCGATCGCCTCGCTGGCCGCCCGGCGTGATACTGTGTGCTTGGCACAAGAGCTGAAAACGAACAGCACGGCCAGCAGCAGAATCACACCGCTCACAGGTTTTATATTAATCATGCCTGGACACTCCTCGAAAAAGCTGACACGGGAAGAAAAGTGGTATGTATTTCGGTAGCAGTTTATACCGCATCTCGTGGAAATCCACCAGAAATCTTAAATCGGTACGCCCGTGATTTACGATGTTCCGTCATGGCGGATAGGCAGAACTGCATGCGGGCAAGCGCCGAGCCGCGCCGCTCCGGCGGTACCGCGCCTGGTTTGGATGCTGATGGTAGCGGCCGCCTGCCTGTTGCCTGTTTCCGTGCCGGCCCAGCAGAGCCTGGAGAAAGGGTGGATTGGCGTGTCCCGCACCATCTTCGGCAATCCAGCCGACAGGCGACGCCGGGCGCTCAAGCCAGACAAGGAGGTGGAATTGCGGGACGAATTCTGGCAGTCGCCCCCCGCCCTGCGCCTGCGCGTGGAGTCAACCGATCCGGAGGCGGTGGTCGTGATCCGCTTCTCACCCAAGGACAAAAAGGCCGGCTCCCTGGTGCTGACCCTGATCGTGGTGAGCCGGGAGCGGCTGCTGGACTTCAATTACCAACAGGAATCCCAGGCACTGGAGGGCGGAAGCATGGTCGTGCATCGCCGGTTCCGGGTGCGGGAAGGCATCGCCACGGACCTGGCGGGGCAGCCCGGTGAGGTGGAGGAAATCCGCATTCAGGACGACGCCACGGCGGAACTGCGCCTTTTGCTGCGAGATGGAGAACTATTGCTGCGGCTCATTCCTGTGGATGACGGGGGCAATGCCTCGGGCAATGTTCTCCCCATCTATTATGGAGGGCAACTGCGGTTTCTGGACTACACCCTGCTCGGCGCGGGTTGGACTGACAACGGCTATGGGGAAATGGTGCTGTTTGAGGATTTTGCCCTGATGGGCAATATTCTTGCCGACGGCGGCAATAGCGTGCTGCTGCTGAGGGGTGTGGTCAGGCAACAGGTTGTGCGCTGGCACAGGGTGTCCATCACTGTGGAGGGGGGTGCGGCGTTTTTCACACTCACCCCGGCGGATGCCAGCGTGGAGAACGCGGAGGAACCCACCGTTGTTGGGGGCGCAACCCTGCACTTCCGCTCCGGCGACTGGGGCGGTGCGGCCCATGCTTCCACGGTCAATGGGCCCATCCTGATGATGCTATTCGGTTCCTGGCAGATCACAAATTCCTTCGGTGGCTTGGTGGAATATCAATCGTTTGAGGGATTCACCGGGTTCGGGGTGGGTCTGAGCCTTCTGTTTTAGGACGCGGCCGTTCGTGGGAAGGATGGCAAATCAGGAGCTGGTGTGGGATAAAGAACAGTTTAGGTGACAGCATAGCAATTAATCGTGGAAACCCATGCAAGACGGCATTCAGGAATTCAAGAAAATCTTTGACGTGATCGTGATCGGCGCCGGTCATGCGGGCTGCGAAGCGGCCCTGGCCGCGGCTCGCCTGGGCTGCGAAACCCTGGTGGTCACCATGAACGCGGAAACGATCGCCCATATGCCCTGCAATCCGGCCATCGGCGGGCTGGCGAAAGGACATTTGGTGAAGGAAATTGACGCCCTGGGCGGTGCCATGGGCCGTGTGGCCGATGCCACGGGAATTCAGTTTCGTGTGTTGAACCGCTCTAAGGGGCCCGCCGTACGCGGTACGCGCTGTCAGAGTGATATGTTCCGCTACCGTGCCCGCATGCGGCAAACCCTGGAAGCGCAACCGCGCATCACCATCAAGGAAGCCACGGTGGAAGGGTTGGATAGCGAGGGCGGGCGTATCATGGCAGTGCGCACCGATGACGGTAAGGTGCATCCGGGACGAACGGTGATTCTCACCACCGGCACATTCCTCAACGGAATGATTCACATGGGGCATGAGCGTCAGGAGGCGGGCCGGGTGGGGGAAGCGCCTTCGAACAGTCTGCCCAAGTCCCTGCTGGGCGTGGAGCTAGAACTGGGACGCATGAAAACCGGCACGGTACCCCGCGTGGATCGTAGAACCATTCACTGGGACGGCCTGGAGGAGCAGCGGGGAGACGAGCCGCTGCCCAAATTTTCTTTCTGGGACAGCCGGATCGAACTGCCCCAGGTTTCCTGCTTCATCACCTATACCAATGAGCGTACCCATCAGGTGATCCGGGACAATTTGCAGCGCTCCGCCCTCTACAGCGGGGCCATTACGGGGATCGGTCCCCGCTACTGTCCCTCCATTGAGGACAAGATCGTCAAGTTTCCGGACAAGGAACGCCATCAGGTCTTTTTGGAGCCCACGGCCCTGGACAGCGAGGAAATTTATCCGAACGGCCTGTCCACCAGCCTGCCAGTGGAGGTGCAGCTGGCCTACCTGCGCACCATCCCCGGCATGGAAGAAGTGGAAATTATTCGCCCCGGCTACGCGGTGGAGTACGATTTCGTGCTGCCAGTGCAGTTGCAGGCCACCCTGGAGTTCAGGAAACTGCCGGGCCTGTACTGCGCCGGACAGATCAATGGCACCACCGGGTACGAGGAAGCCGCCGCTCAGGGTTTGATGGCCGGCATCAACGCGGCACTGCACGTTCGGGGCGAGGCGCCTTTCGTGTTGCGGAGGGACGAGGCCTATATTGGGGTGTTGATCGACGATCTGATCACCAAGGGCACCGACGAGCCTTATCGCATGTTCACCTCCCGTGCCGAATACAGAATTATTCTGCGTGAGGACAATGCGGATCAGCGGCTCAGCGAAAAAGGATACCGGATTGGGCTGTTGCCGGAGGATTGCTACCGCCAGGTGCGGGAAAAGCAGCGCAGGATATTCGAGTTGCGGAAGGTGCTGGACGGCGTGATGGTCAGCCCCAGTCCCCGGGTCAACGAAGAACTGGAAGCCCATGGCCTGGCCGCGCTCAAGACGGGCAGCAGCGCCACGGCGCTGGTGAGGCGGCCCGAAATTAGGCTGGACAATCTGGCCGGTTTCGATTTTACCGCCGGGCGGATCCGGCTTGAGGACTATCCTGAACCGGTGCGGGAGCAGGTGGAGATCGACATTAAGTATGAGGGTTATATCGCAAGGCAGGCCTCCCAGCTGGCCGTTGTCGATCGTCTGGATCGATTCGGCTTCCCGATACCATCGACTACGGGTCCATATCGGGACTTTCCACCGAGGTAGTACAGAAAATGGAGGCACACCGCCCTGCCAATCTGGGTCAGGCCAACCGAATCAGCGGGATTACCCCCGCGGCGATCAGTCTGCTGGCCGCCTACGTGAAAGCAAGGAACCGCCGGCGGGCTTCCTGAGCGCCGGGCGGGCCTCTGACGGCGGTAGGACGCCGCGCAAGGTGGATGAGGGGTGCCTGAATGCCCTCGGATAAATCGGCCTACCAACCGCCCTCATTCGGCATTTAGTAAGGCAAATGCCTGCCGGCAGCATGATGTAAGGCAATTCCATGAATGAGCAGACAGCCCAGACAGTGAAGGGATCCCCGTATTGGAAAAACTGATCGTGGAAGGGGGAATTCCCATAACTGGGGAGATTACCCCCGCGGGCAATAAGAATGAGGCGCTGCCGGTGCTGGCCGCGGTGTTGCTCACCGATGAGCCGGTCATCGTGCACAACGTACCCGATATTGGCGACATTCGGGACATGCTGGAGTTGCTGGAGGGTCTGGGGGTTACCGTTGAGCACGCCGGAGAGCGCTCCTACCGCCTTCAGGCCGGTGAGGTGAAGAGCGACCGTCCGGAAGAGGACATAGCCCGACGCATCCGGGGCTCGATATTGCTGGCCGGTCCGCTGCTGGCCCGGCGGGGTTCCGTCACCCTGGCCGCTCCCGGCGGCGACCGGATCGGCATGCGGCGTTTGGACACCCATCTGCTCGTGCTGGAACAGATGGGGGCGCACGCGGAGGAAAAGGGCCAGGGGGTATTCCGGTTCACGCTGCCCGAGTCCCTTTTCAGGGGCGGTAAGATTTTCCTGGATGAAGCCTCGGTGACCGCCACTGCAAACGCCGTGATGGCCGCGGTATGTGCAGAGGGCCTCACGGAGATCGAAAACGCGGCCTGCGAGCCGCATATCCGGGGGCTGTGCCGCATGCTGCAAGCCATGGGCGCAAACATCTCAGGTGCAGGCACCAACTTTCTACAGATCGAAGGAGTGACAAGTCTATCGGGCTGCGAGCACGCCATTATGCCCGATCATACGGAAGTGGGCTCCTTTATCGGGCTGGCGGCGGTAACGGGGGGGGAAATCCTAATCCGGGATGCCGGACTGGAAAACCTGCGCATGATCCGGCTCATGTTCGAGCGTCTGGGCGTGACCACGGTGGAGGAGGGAGCGCATCTGCGCGTACCAAAGGATCAGGAGAAGGTAATCCGCCTCGAGCTGGACGATGCCATTCCGAAGATTGACGACGGCCCCTGGCCCGCCTTTCCCTCGGACTTGACCAGCATCATGACAGTTGTGGCCACCCAGTGTCAGGGCACGGTACTGGTCTTCGAGAAAATGTATGAGAACCGCCTGTTCTGGGTGGACCGGCTGATAGGGATGGGCGCGCGCATTATTCTCTGTGATCTGCACCGGGCCGTGGTGGTTGGCCCTTCACGGCTTTCCGGATCCTACATGACCACCCCGGACATTCGGGCGGGGATGGCCCTGCTGATTGCCGCCCTGGGTGCGGAGGGGACGAGCGAAATCCACAACATCCAGCAGATCGACCGCGGCTACGAGGCCATTGACACCCGCCTGGCGGCTCTGGGCGCCCGGATTCGCAGGGAGCGGGTATGACCGTGCCGGCAGCCCTTGTTCTTGCCGCGCCGAATTTGACCGGATAATCCGCCATGGAAGATCCCGCGCCCCTCACTATTTTCCTGTTCAGTTTTAGCTACAGAAATTCCGGTGCTCCCGAAGACGAAGGCGGCCACGGCGGAGGATTTGTGTTCGATTGCCGGGCTCTGCCAAATCCCTACTGGGACGAGCAGCTGCGGCCATTTTCAGGCAGGGATGAGCCCATTGCCGAATTCATGCAGCGGCATCCCGAAGTAGCGGAGTTTGCGCATCACGCCGCGTGGCTGGTTATGCACGCCGTGCGCAATTACAGCGAGCGGGGATACGGGCGTTTGATGGTTGCCTTCGGTTGCACGGGAGGCCGGCACCGCTCTGTCTATCAAGCGGAGCTGCTGGCCGGACGGCTGGAACAGGAGGGCTTCCGGGTGGTCCTGCGCCACCGCGACATCGATAATTCTCCGGCACCGGCCCCGCCGTGAAAGCGATGATACTTGCAGCGGGGAAGGGTATCCGCCTGCGGCCCATCACCGATGCCACCCCGAAAATACTTGTGCCTGTGCTGGATCTTCCCCTGTTGGAGCGCTTGGTGGCTTACCTGGCGGGAAGTGGGGTAAGCGCCCTGGCAATGAACACCCACTATCTCGCGGAGCAGGCTGCGGCCCATGCCGTGGCGCTAAGAGAGAGCCATCCGGAATGGCCCGCCATCCAACTCTTCCATGAGCCCGAACTGCTGGGTACCGGGGGTGGAGTGGCGAACGTGGCCCATTTCTGGGGAGATAACCCGCTACTGGTGTGGAATGGGGATGTTGTGGCGGAACTGGACCTGGTGGAATTGTACGGAAAGCACCGCTCCGGGCAGGGTCTGGCCACCCTCGCCGTGCAGGAGCGGGAGACGGACTCCAGGTTGCTGGTGGACGAGGAAGGCTATCTGTGCGGGATTGACTCTCAGCGGCGCAAGGACAAGCGGGTGCTGCGCGCAGCCCAGGGGGCCATGCGCAGCTTGGCATTCAACGGGGTATCCGTTTTGTCCGCGTCACTCCGCGCAAAAATCGCACGGCCGGGGCCCTTCGACCTGATCGATGCATTGTTGGAGGTGGTTGAGGCCGGGGAAGCGGTGCGCACTTGCGATGTGGAAGGAAATTACTGGGGAACGACCGGCTCGCCGGATAGGCTGGCCGCATTGGAGCGGGAACTGCGGGCGCGGCCCGCCCTGCTGGCGCGCTGGACTCCGGGAAAGGCTCCATGAGAGCCCCGCCGGCGATCCAGCAGCCTTTACCGCCGGAGATTAGTAGCGGTAGTACTCGGGTTTGAAAGGCCCATCCACGGAAACACCCAGGTATTCCGCCTGGTCCGGCGTCAGCTTCTCAAGCTTTATCCCCAGCTTTTTCAAGTGCAGGCGCGCCACCTTCTCATCCAGATGCTTGGGCAGCACATAAACTTTATTCTCGTACTTGCCCTGATTCTGCCATAGCTCGATCTGGGCAATCACCTGGTTGGTGAAGCTGGAAGACATGACAAAGCTGGGGTGGCCTGTGGCGCAACCCAGATTGACGAGCCGCCCCTCGGCCAGGATGGTGATCCGCTTGCCGTCAGGCCAGATCACCTGATCCACCTGCGGTTTCACATTCACTTTTTTCAAGGACTCGTCCTGGAATACGGACCCCACCTCGATTTCCGAATCAAAGTGCCCGATATTGCAGACGATGGCTTGATCCTTCATGACATCCATATGGTCCCGGCGGATGGCGCTGACGCAGCCCGTGGCAGTGACGAATATATCGCCCATGGATGCCGCTTCGTCCATGGTGATCACCTCAAATCCTTCCATGGCCGCTTGCAACGCACAGATGGGATCGATCTCCGTGACCATCACCCGTGCGCCCATCCCCTGCAGCGCCTGGGCGCAGCCCTTGCCCACATCTCCGTAACCCGCCACCACGCAGATTTTTCCGGCGACCATCACGTCGGTGGCGCGCTTGATGCCGTCGATCAGGGATTCCCTGATTCCATACAGGTTGTCGAACTTGCTCTTGGTGACCGAGTCATTGACATTGAAGGCGGGCATTTTCAATTCGCCTTTTTCCATCATCTGATAGAGCCGGTGCACGCCGGTGGTGGTCTCTTCGGAAAGCCCCTTCATTTCCGGAATGAGCTCCGAGCGCTTCTCGTGAACCACCAGGGTCAGGTCTCCTCCATCGTCCAGGAGCATGTTGGGGCCTTTTCCGCCGGGCCAGTCCAGAGTTTGGCCGACCGCCCACCAATACTCCTCTTCCGTTTCCCCCTTCCAGGCGAAAACGGGCACACCGGACTTGGCAATGGCCGCGGCGGCGTGATCCTGGGTGGAAAATATGTTGCACGAGCTCCAGCGCACTTCCGCACCCAAGTTGGTCAGGGTTTCGATCAACACCGCAGTCTGGATGGTCATATGCAGGCAGCCCACGATGCGCGCGCCGGCCAGGGGATTTATCCCGGCATATTCCTCACGCAATGCCATCAGGCCGGGCATTTCCGATTCGGCAATTTCAATTTCCTTGCGGCCCCATTCGGCTAGCCCGATATCCGCTACCTTGTAGTCGTTTGTCATTAATTACTCCTCGGGTTTTCCGTCTACCTATGTCCCCGCCAGTAGCGGCGAAGAAAGGCGAGATCATATTATTAACGCCCGGTCTCTCAGAACACGAGCGCAAGCTGCAGCGTTTGGGTAACGATAGCAGGCTCGTCGATGACCACAAAATCATCCCGATAATTGGGAATGAGCGTGGCGCTCACCTGTAAATCCAGCCAGAATTTATTGGGCACGATATCAAACATGAGGCCAAATGAGGTTCCATCAACAAAGGCCAGCAGCAAAAACCCTGGATTCTCGAACGCCAGTGGCAATGCCAGCAAAGCCAGAGGCGCAATCTGGTCGGACTCGAATTTCCGCTCGGGTTGGCCTCCTCCGGGCCTGATCTTGCCCGTGATGCGCGTGAATCCGCCCCGCAATCCCCAGTAAAAATGAAAGTTCGCGCCCATCGGAAAATGCCGCTTCAATTCGGCGAATACTGACTGATAGCGCAATTCGACGCTGCTGGCGGACAGGCTCGAATCCAATAGTTCTAACGGCACCCCGTCATTATGTTCCTCAAATAAAATCGCCAACGTGCCTGCCCGGCCGCCGTCTGTCAACCTCCGTGTGGTAAACCCAAACCGCTTGCTTGCGGCGTCTTCCTCTGTGCGTCCTTCGCCGTATACCAGTCCGAATCCAGGCGCGAAATCGGGGACCCTGTTCTGTGCTGCCGCCCCGTTGGGAATAGCAGCAAGCCACAGGGCAACCAACAATGCTCCCACCGCCCGGTTTCCCATCTGCAGGGGCGATCGCCAAATTAGGAGCATGGCCCGTAAATTGTAGAGGGGAATGGGTAGGTCACCGATAGGGCGTGTCGTGTCAGCTTGATTAACAAGTATCCGGCGTTAAACCCACGCTGTCAATTTTGCGCGTGCCCCGGTCCGTTCCTGATGCGGCTGGAATCTCGGCAGCCCCGGGCCCTCCCTACAGCAGTTCGGCGGCCATTTGCTCCAGCATGGGCAAAATCTTGTCCTCTTCCTCCGGGGGCAGGATATGAATGGCACGGTCCGCTCCAGCATCCGCATATGCGCGGTTGCTGTCCTTTTCCGCTGGCGCACCGAACAGGCTCACAGTAAATCCGGCGGTATCCCGCCCCGCTTCACGGTACAGGCTCTCGATCTTCTTGCGGCCGCTTTCCAGCTCCGCGGGTCCCAGGTTCCTGGCGCGGGGAAACCAGCCGTCGCCATACTCCACCACCCGCGAGGCGGACCGCTCCAATTCGCCCGCGATTAGAATGGGTGGATGGGGCTTTTGCAGGGGTCTGGGGCTGCACCAGAGCTTGGGGAAATCCACGTACTTGCCGTGAAATTCCACCTCCTCGCCACTCCACAGGGCCTTCATGGCCATGATGTGCTCCTTGGTCTGGGTCCAGCGCCGCGGAAAATCCACCGCGAATATATCTGATTCCTCCCGCAGCCATCCTGCCCCGATGCCGAATTCAAAGCGCCCGCCCGACACCACGTCCAGGGTGGCCACCTCCTTGGCCGTGATCAGCGCGTTGCGTTCCGGCACCAGACAGATTCCCGTGCCGAGGATCAGCTTTTCCGTGGCGCCGGCTGCCGCGGCCAAGCCAGTAAAAGGATCCAAGAGGTGCTTGTACTGTTCAGGCAGCGGTCCGCCCCCGCTAAACGGTGTCGTCATGTGTACGGGAATGATGGGGTGTTCCGGTACCCAAAGAGACTCGAATCCTAGAGACTCGGCCTTGCGGGCCAGGGTGACCATATTGATGGTATATCCGGTTACGAACATGGCGATGCCGACTTTCATGGTATTTCCTTCCTTGATAAATGGTGAGCCAGCCCCGTAAGGGGTCTCGGCGGCAGGTATTGCTCCCTGGGAGCAGTCTGCATTAACCTGTAACCGCTTACCCTGCCTTGGCCTGCGCTGGCAAGAGCAGACCCCCGGCGGCAACCAATTCGGAGTGCCCAATATGAAAATCGCGCTGGATCATGTTGTGTTGGAAGTGCGGGATGTCACCGCTTCAGTGAATTTCTACCACACAGTGCTGGGATTCGAGCCGGTCAGGCTGCGGGAATATCTTGCGGGAGAGGCGCCCTTCGCGTCGGTGCGCGTAAACAACGAAACCATCATCGATCTCTTTCCAAAAAAGATGTGGAGAATCAGATCCCGGCCCGCCAATCCCAATCACCTCTGCTTTACAGTTGAGCAAAAGCCGTTGCAGGCGCTCAAGCGGCGTATGAAGAGACAGGGGGTGCCCATCGTGCGGAACTTGAGCAAGAGTTTTGGAGCGCAAGGGATCGGGCGATCGGTCTATTTCCACGACCCGGATCAGGTGATGTTGGAGGCCCGCTACTATCCGAAAGCACCCCGGCGCGCGCCAGGACGCCCGCATTGACAGTGCATTTGCCGAGGTGCTAGCGTGGGCCGCACCAGGCTCGGAAGGCGCTCCAATGCATCCCTCAGCTTTAGGGAATTCGTATAAGTCTTCGCCGCAACGAAAGACTGGCAGCATCGATCAACTTCAATTCGGCCCATTATGAAAGCACTGCAAATTAATCCCGAAAAATGCACCGGATGCATGCGTTGCGAGCTGGCCTGCTCCTACGAGCAGACGGGCCTCTTCCAGCCTGCGCGGTCGGTAATTCGCGTTTCCTCGCTGGAAGCACATACGAGCTACGCGCCTTATACCTGCTTTCAGTGCGACGAAGGCTGGTGCATGACCGCCTGTCCGGTGGACGCCATAACTATCAGCGCGGTGCAAGCCAAGGTGGTGCTGGAAGACCAATGCGTGGGGTGCAAGCTGTGCACAATCGCCTGTCCCTACGGCACCATTTTTTATGATGTGGAGTCCCACAAGGCCGTAAAATGCGATCTTTGTGGCGGTGATCCGGCCTGCGCCAAAGCATGTCCGACGGCCGCAATTGAGTGGGTGCCAACCAGCAATGCGGACTGGCTGGGCGAATTCGCCTCCAGCCGCGCCACATTCGATCTTTCCGGCCGCGCCGCCGTAAAATAAAGGGAGTTACATGGCAACCAAACGGCATGTGATCGTAGGGGCCGGCACGGCCGGGCTCAACGCCATCCGCACATTGCGTCAGGCGGGCGACAAGGGAGAGATTGCACTGGTCTCCGCCGAGGCGCCCTATTCCCGCATGGTGCTGCCCTATTACCTTGACCAAAGCATTACCGAGGCCCACACCGCAACTGTGTCTCCGGCCACGTTGGACAAGTGGGGGGTGACGCGCTACTTCGGCCGCCGGGCCGTGGCCCTGAACACCAAGGCCAACAAGCTGCGGCTGGACGACGATCAGGAACTGGAATACGACAATCTGCTGATCGCTACCGGGTCCTCGGCCGCCCGTCCCCGAATCAAGGGCGCGGACGATCCATCCCTGTACACCTTTTGGACCTTGGACGACGCAAAGGGTGTGAACCAGACCATCGGCCCGCAGACACACACCGTCGTTGTGGGGGCCGGATTTATTGCCTTCACCATCCTCAACGGACTGATCGGACGCTCGAAGAACCTGACCATAGTGGAATCGGAGTCCCGCATCCTGCCACGCATGGTGGATGGTACCGGGGCCAAAATTATGGAGGATTGGCTCAAGGCGCGGGGGGTGAAAATCCGCACGGGCGCAAGGCTGACGGCCATTGAGAAAAAGGGTGCGCAGCACCTGCTGAAATTCAAATCAGGCCCTTCCATTAGTGCGGACCTGGTGGTCATGGCCACGGGTATTCACACCAACCTGGGTTGGCTGAAGGGGTCGGGGGTCAAAATTAAGGCCGCGATACTGGTGGACGATCAAATGCGCAGCAACATCCCCAACGTGTTTGCCGCGGGGGATGTGGCCGAAGGGAAAAATCTCATCACCGGGGTCAAGGAGGTGCATGCCATCGAGCCCACCGCCATGGAGCATGGCCGGGTGGCCGGCGCCAATATGGCTGGCAAGAAAGTGGGCTATCCGGGCAGCCTGCTCATAAACATGGTCGGGGTGGCGGGGCTGGACCTGGCCAGCTTCGGAGACTGGGACGCGAAGAAGGCCGACGTAATTACGGGTCTTGCTCCCGAGCGTTCCGCCTACCGCAAGTATCTGTTCAAGGGCGATCGCATGATCGGCGCGATCATGGCCGGACCGAGCCAGGAAACCTGGAGCGACAATGATCTGGGGATGGTCAAGGGTTTGGTTCAGACCGGAGCCCGGCTTGGAGGCTGGAAAAAGTTTCTCGCAGCTCACCCTTTTGGGATCAAGAAGCCATATCTGGCCACCCGCACCGTGTCCTCCCTTCTTCCCAAGACGGTGCTGGGCCAGCCCTCGCTTCCCCCACAGGTCTGATCCGGCCCGGGAGAGGTGTGCAGAGATTGCCGATTCGCCGCCGCGCGGCGCGGTGGCCTGCCGTGGGGAAGGAGTTGGTCTACGCCACCACCGCAATCAATATCAGAAACAGCACGAAGATCAGCCCGCCGTCCAGTATACCCCAGGCTGGATTGTCCCGAATCACCAACTCGCGGCGCAGATTTATGCCGGCGAACGCCAGCAGTATCAACTGTAATACCAGCCGCGCCACCACTACCGCGGCCAGGGCGGCCAGCAAAAACGCCCACAGTTCCCACTGGTTGAACATGTGCTGGCCCTGCTCGAAGCTCTCCAGCAGATTGTTATTAAGCAGCAGCAGTCCTCCCACCAGACCCAGCATGGATGTGGCGGCGGCGGGATTGTTGTCGTGGAAACATTCGTGAAGGATATGGTTGCGCGTGCCGAATCCCAAATACAGCAACGAGTGCAGCAGCACCGCGGCAGCTCCCAGTACCCATACGCCCAGCATGTTCAATGCCGCTTCCAAGCGGTACTCGGTGATGTCGAGCAGGTCTTCCTCGACCAGCCCCGCGGCGAGGATCAGATAAAGGGTGGTGGAAAAAAGCCCGGTGGCAAGGTTGCGCTGCTTGAATAACTCGTTGTTAAAAGTAACGAAATCCCCCTGCGCATCGCGGGTTTTACGAAACCACAGGCGCAGAAACCCTCCCGTCCCCAGCCGCAGCACGCCCAGCAGCATGATGGTTGCCAGCAGGGTCAGTGCAGTAGCCTCAAGATCCACCACCAGCGAGCCCAGCGCCGGTCCCGTGATGATGGAGTAATTGAGGATGCCCAGGGCGAGCAGCCCTCCCAAAATGTCCAGAGCTACC
This sequence comes from SAR324 cluster bacterium, assembly GCA_027297205.1. Classification (GTDB taxonomy): domain Bacteria; phylum SAR324; class SAR324; order SAR324; family JACQKK01; genus JAPUIH01. The sequence continues at coordinate 17,210 of JAPUIH010000010.1, forward strand.
GCGGGATTGGGATTTCTCCCGAACACGGCGTCCAGGACAGGCAGGCCCGGTGTAAGCACAAAGTCGTAAACCAGCCACCACACCAGCAGGCTGAGAATGCCCAGGGCCGCATAAGCGCCGAAGGGGAGAAAATCCATCCAGTTCATCGCGCACCTGCAAAGGAATTGTTTGACAGTTGGCCGGGTTCCAGAGGGCCTGCCTATCTCGGTAGCAAATTCGCCCTCGGCATACAAGCGAGGATGCTACCGCATGGACAATTCCCTCCGGTTCGGTTGGGTCTGCACGCCCGGAGCTTCCCGTCCCTGGGGAGAATCGAATTGACATCGCCCGGGGGTGCGGCTAAATTTTTATCCGTGTTGGCAGACCGGTTTATGCGGGAATAGCTCAGTGGTAGAGCACAACCTTGCCAAGGTTGGGGTCGCGGGTTCAACCCCCGTTTCCCGCTCTCAGGTTTCAGGGACTTACGGAATTCCGTGAGTCCCTTTTTTGTTGATAGAAACCAATAAAAAACAATAGTAAGCCACCCCGAGACAATCGAAATTTAATAGAAAAACCGCTCCCTGCCAGCGTCCATCATGATCAAACAAAGGGCCGCCGTGCCTTCCATCCCAGCCCGTTCCTCGAAGCGGCTTCGGTTGCGCATGGCGGACCCGGCTCTTCATCGAAACCGGTTGAATGTGCCAACGTTGTGTGGTCGCAGGATCGGGTTCCCATCTTGACTTTGCCGCCCCGCAACCGATAATTTTTCCGTTAATCGGCAATCCGCTCAAGACCCGCAATGCCGCATACCTGAGGGACATTTCCTCCAATTCAGCCGCGCATGTGAGAGAATAGCGGATAGCCGGGTGTTGCGGGCAATCTAGCGATGCCCCGCCCGCCGGTGCCAATGTGGCGACGTAGCCAAGTGGTAAGGCAGAGGTCTGCAAAACCTTTATCACCGGTTCGAATCCGGTCGTCGCCTCTCCTTGCAGGCCGGCTCCTTCATTTTGCCCACCACAATCGGCACTCGGCCATGAAAAAACTGCCTGGGTGGCGGAACTGGTAGACGCAAGGGACTTAAAATCCCTTATCCGTAAGGGTGTGAGAGTTCGAGCCTCTCCCCAGGCATTTGACGATCCAATTGGTTTGCGGACAGACATGCCACTCTGGCGGCCATCTGTAGTGTCTTAAGGCTGGAATATTAAGACGGCAGGCAATTACTACTCCAGCTTGTACCACATGGGTGCGGGCCGTAATTATGCGATATCAGGCTGGGAATCTTGCATTACAGGCCTCCTGTTCCGGTGTCAGGCAACTTTTTGCACGTTCCCTGCCGGGGAGCGCATTCGCCGAGTTAGCCATACTGTTGGGTCTAATTTCTGGGGCAGGCTGCTCGAAAAAACGGGTGAGCCTCTTGCGGCCGTGATTGTTCAATCCTCAGCCACTGAAATGCTGATTGGAATTTTTTTAAATTATTGGAGCGTCCAA
>JAPUIH010000100.1 GCA_027297205.1 SAR324 cluster bacterium
TCCGTTGTGCCGCGCCTTACATCAAGTTCTGCTCCACGAAACTGAGATAATTGTCTCCCGCGATGATAATGTGATCCAGCACAGGAATGCCTATCATCTTTCCCGCGTCGATCAAACGCCGGGTAATCTGGACATCGTCCTTGGACGGAGCGGGATTGCCCGAGGGATGGTTGTGGACGATCAGCACCGATGCCGCGTGCTCGCGCACAGCCATGTTAAACACCTCCCGGGGATGCACCGGGCTGTTGGTGAGAGTGCCCTGGCTGACCAACACATCCCCCAAGAATCGGCGCTGCGCGTCGAGCAGCACCACCAGGAACTGCTCCTGCTTCAAATCCCGCAGGCGAAAGCGGAAATGGTGAAACACTTCCCGCCCGGACTGCAGGGGCATACCAGGCGAAAGCGGCTCTTCGGAAAAACGGCGGCTTAAATCGATCAGTCCCCGCAGCCGCTCGACCGGCAGGCCTGTACCGTCCAGCCATTCTTCTAGTTCCTGATGCGACATTACAGCCAGCCGGCGCAGAGTGGTCTTGTCCAGCGCCGCCGAAAGCACCTCCCCACCGGCCTCATTAAGTCCGAACACCGCCTGCATCAGCTGAGCCGTACTAAGATGGGCCAGCCGCCCCTGCCCGAGCCGGCCTATGATTTCCGCGGTGCTCCGGCTTGATTTGGCAGCGTCCTTGGCCCAGCGGCACTCGCCGTGCAGTGGGCAGTCCCCGCAACGGGGCCTGTCCCCGCAGTAGCTTGGCAGGTGTAATGATGGGAACCCGCCACCAAATACCGCCACCAAAAAATCCCGCCGGTGGGCATGGGCGGGATCGGATTTTTCTTGCCCACCCTCCCCACAGCAGGCGCGCCACCGCCGGAACCGCTCCTGGCTGGCAGGCGGCTGAAATTCGCCTTTCTCAAAGCGCATCCAGGCCCGGTAGCCCGCGTAACTGCCGATAGGGTAGAGGCCCACGGCATGCAGGATGTCCAGACTCCGCCACGCAAACTCCGGTGGAAAGATTGTGCTCCAACGGGTGCAATCTTCTTCGCCAACCAGGGGGGAGGGAAATGTCTCAAGGAACCCTTCCCGGCGCAGTCTGAAATATTCCAGCAGGATCCCCGTGAGGCTCTCCCGCTGCCCCGCATGCATGGGCACGCATTTGTCTAGTTGCTGCTCAATCTGCCCCGCCGTCACATAATAGGGATCAATCTCCCCCGCGAGTTGATATAGAGGGCGCCATTCCCGCAGGGCGGCCCCCGGTTGTGCCCGCAACTCCAGCCACGCCAACACATGGTCAATCAGGTTGCGGTATAAGGCTGAGAACAGGTCGGATGCAGACAGGTCCAGGGGACGGTTCAGGAATTGCTCAAAGGCCGCCAACACCTGGCCCGTATGCTCCTGACCGGCCAACCGCTCAAAAAACCGCCGCCCTTCCCCGCTCATATGCTCCGCCGCTCCTCTAGCCGTCGCCAACCCTCAACACACCCGGCATTTCTTCCAGGAACTGCTGAAAGAGCGGCCACAGTTCCTCGGGCGTCGTGCCACCCCGGATAAATGCATGGCCCACTTGATCCAGCAGAATGAAGTTGATTGTGCGGTTGGCTGCCTTCTTGTCATGCATGAGCAATTTGGTGAACCCGTCGCGCCCCAGCGGGGGCAGCATGATGGGCGCCGTGAGCGGCTCGAGCACCTGCCGCAGCCGGGAAAAGTCCTCTCCCGAAATGCAGCCCATGGCCTGGGAAACAAAAGCCGCGAAGAGCATTCCCGCGCCCACGGCCTCCCCATGCAGATAGGCATTGTAGCCCGTATGGGTTTCGATGAGATGAGCAAGACTGTGACCAAAATTGAGGATCGCCCGCAGTCCGCCTTCCCGTTCATCTTCCTGCACCACGCCGGCCTTGACCCGGCAGGAACGGTAGACGGCCTCTTCCCAAAATTTCCAGTCCCGGCCGCCAAACTTCTCCGCGTTTTGCTCCAGATACTCAAGCAGTTCCGGGTCGCGGATTATGCCGTGCTTGATCAGTTCGAACAGCCCGGCGCGCAGCTCCCGCTCCGGCAGTGTTTCCAGCATTGTCAGATCGATGATCACGCCCACGGGCTGCTTAAAGGCGCCGATGGTATTTTTTCCTTGCGGATGATTCACCGCCGTCTTGCCGCCCACGCTGCTGTCCACCTGAGCCAGCAGGGTCGTAGGTACCTGAACGACCTCGATGCCCCGCATAAAGGTGGCCGCGGCGAATCCAACCACGTCGCCCACAATACCCCCGCCGAACGCCACCAGCACCGTGCTCCGGTTTGCCTCCAGCTCCATCAGGCGATCGTAAATGCTGGCCAGGGTGTGCATATTCTTGTTTTCCTCGCCGCCTGGTATCAAGCAAGTTTCCACCCGCAGGGGCAGATCGGCGAGGGCCTTCACGGCGTGCCGTACGTGCTGCGGGCAATCCTCGTTCAGTGTGCGGCTGGTAATGACCACCACCAGCTCCGTGGCGATACCACCCACCATTGCCGCAAGATGGGAGTCCAGGGTTCCGGCGCCGATGTGAATCGGATACACGCCGCCGGGCAGCTTCACTTCGAGGGTTTTCATGACGTGATGTGCTGAGCGATGCGGGCGCGGCGCATGATTCCGCCGCCGCGCGGAGGCTAAAAGCGGTAACGATAGAGGATACCCCCTGGGGTCGCGGCCAGGGATACGTCCGGCAGATCCTCCGGATAAAACGAATAGTAGCTGGTCAATCCAAACAGAATGGTCAGAAACACTGCCGCATTCGCGCGGTCCTCGTTGACCCGCGCATCGTTGAGCGCATCGCTGGTCGCCACTTGCAGCGCCGTTGAGCAAGGACCCTGGCATTGCGCAAAGGAGGCATCCGCCCGATCCAGATCGTCCTGGGAGTCGTTGAAGGATTTGAGGCCGTAGGCCAGCGTAACCACACTGAGCAGGAGAAATGTCACACCTGCGCCTGAATGATCCTTGGAAGCCTCCTCCTCCAGCAGCATCATCTGTCCCCAGGCTGAACCACCGCCCGTCAGCAGAAAGAGCAGCAGCATTATGCAAACAGCACGCATTGCCCG
>JAPUIH010000101.1 GCA_027297205.1 SAR324 cluster bacterium
GATCTGATCGAAGATGGGGTGGGACGCCTGCCCTATATTTCCGTGCTGGCCTACGAGGATTTCGACGAAGAAATGCAGAACGTGCGGCAGATTCTGCCCATCACGCCGGGGGATTCCCTGCTGGAAGCAATACGGTTGGGAAAATCCCTTGGCGTGCCGGTGCATTACGTGGACCGCGACGTGCTGGCCTACCAGGCCCAGCCGGTGCCCGCCCCGGACGATTATCTGATTGAGCGCATTGGCCTGGAAGAGTACTGGGACCGGTTCCAGGCCCAACTCCCGCCCGCCGATCCGGGCAGCCCGGACGATCTGCGGGAGATCGAGATGGCCGCGCACCTGAGGGAATTGCGTGGGCGCCATGAGCGGGTGCTGTTCGTCTGCGGCATGGCACATTTGCAGGCGGTGCTGGGTCATATGTCCACCGTGGCGCCCATGCATCCGGGGGCGGTCACCCAGCGCAAGAAGACCCTTTACAATCTTGCCCAGGACTCCCTGCCCCAGGCCCTGAGGGGCATTCCCAACTTCGTTTATGCCTATGAGCTCAGCCGGTGCCGCTTGGCGGCGGCGGACTATCCCCAGCTTTTGCCCCTGCCCCTTTCCAAGGGCGGCGAATTCAAGGCGGCCCAACTGGCCCACAACGAAACGGCGCGGCTGCTGTTGGATAAGTTGCAAGGGACGCCCTCCGATGCCCTGCCGCCCGAGACCTACCGGCTCTGCGCCCAACTGGTGCAGGACGCCGTGGGCCTCTACGCCCGCGAATGGAACGAGGAGCCCTCCCCAGTGCGCCAGCACACCCTGCTGCGATTCGCACGCAACCTGGCGCTGGTGCAGGGGTTTCTCACGCCGTCCAAATACCAGTTGCTGCTTGCGGCCAAGAACACGGTCAACGACGACTTTGCCTTCCAAGCCTACCGGCTGGCGGATCACTACCCCTTCTTCGACGAGAATTCCGAACTGCCCGAGCTGAAAATGGACGGGGAGCAAGGGGAGGCGGAAGGTGAAACCCTCATCCTGCGGCTGCGCCTGCCACCCACCCTGCGCGAGTCCCTGGAGGAAGGGGAAGGGTTGGAATTGTCCGAGCCCGCGGAGGAAATCGAGGAAGGCTCCTGGGAGGAGCGCTGGGAAATCGGCGACCACCAGGTTTCCCATCTGCCCCAGGACGGAAAGCTGGAGGCGTTCTTCGAATATCTGCGTAACAAGGCGCGCAAGATACTCTCCGATCAGCAGGTGCGCAGCCACGAGATGCAGGCCTCCCTGATGGATGGGCTGGATCTGCGCGAAACCCTGCGCAACGTGGCGTCGGGGAAAATCTACGTAAAGGAGCAGTTGCCCGCCGTCGGGGATGTGGGGCCGGTCGTTGTGATATTTCACAAGCCGGGGGAGGAAGACCAGTACCCCCATACCCAGATGTGGTATTCTGAACATATGGGCGAGTCTGATCTGGCGCTGTATTCCACCCCGCCCGGCATTAATTTTGACGGGCCGGGCATCAGCCGCTGCCAGTACGGGGGCGTGCTCTCTCTGTATCCGCCCACGGGCCGCGCCCAGGTATGGGGCAATCCGCGCTACGGCGGCACCATCGGCAAGGCCGAGTTGCTGCTGAAGGCGGCCATTGACTTGTCCCGCAAGCCCATCGTAGCGTACGTGGCCGGCCAGGGCCCCTCGGCGGACTTGCTTTCCCTCGCGGCGTCACGGGGCATTCACATCATGTACATTCCGCTGGATACCCTCTCCGCGGACCAGCTGAAGCGGGTACGCACGTTTCACGTGCTGGCCGATCGGGAAATCCGGCCCTTGGCCCCGATGTACATCAACTGAGGGTTGCGATCCGCCTGGGCCGGCCCCTGGCAATGGACGGGGTGCCGGCGCCAGGTTGGATACTGAGCGCCATGCGAATCTCCGACGGTGTCCGGCAGCGGTCTTTGCAGCGCATTACCGTCCATTGGGACAATCATAATCTGACGCACGCGGCGATGATCCCCATGTTCCGAACCGACTACCGGGTGTTCGGCATGGTGGGGTTCGGCCTGGGCCTAACGCCGATTTGGTATCCCGGCACACCCATTACGGTGACCAGGAAGGTCTTGCGTTATAAGGGGGGCTACTCCGAGACGCCGCCCTCCATCACCGAACTGGACGAGGAAATATTTGCCGGCGCCTTCTATTTCGATCCCTGGCAGATGTTGTCGCCCGTGCTGGCCTCTCAGCCCGGCAATCCCCACCTCGCGGCGGAGGGCAACCTGGCCGCGCGGCGTATCGGCGGTCAGCCCGTCTACGATTTAATCTTCGAGCCGCCCCTGCACCGCCTGCGCGGCCTGGTATTTAAGCGGCGCTTTCGCAGGCTGCGCGCGGTATCCATGCTGGAACTGCACGCTCTGACCGACGTGCTGGACCCCTACATACCTGCCATGCAGAAAACACAAAAACAGGCGGCGGTGAAAGCGGGGATGCGGGGGCGGCTGATGCAGGCCGACGGCCGGCGGATTCGGCTGGACCTGGGGACTGGCGCGGCAGGTCCCGTGCAAAAAAGACCGGCGCAGAAATATATGGAAACAGACTAACAGGCTACTCGTCTCCGTATTGCTCCTTGATGCGCAGGACGTCCGGCATGGAATCCAAAAACACGTCCACCAGTTCGGGGTCGAAGTGGGCGCCTTTCTGCTGATGCATGAAGTTCACCGCATCCGTCATTTCGAAGGCCGGCTTGTACACACGCTTGCTCGTCAGCGCGTCGAAGACGTCCGCCACCGCCGTGAGGCGCCCTTCCAAGGGGATGTCTTCCCCGGTTATCCCGCGCGGATAGCCCGCACCGTCGTATTTTTCGTGGTGCGTCCAGGCGATAGTCGCGCCCATGTTAAGCAGGTCGGACTCGGACCCGGTCAATATTTGATACCCGATCTCCGCGTGCTCTTTCATGATCTCGAATTCTTCCCCGGTGAGCTTCCCCGGCTTGAGGAGTATCCTGTCGTGGGTGCCGATCTTGCCGATGTCGTGCAGGGGGCTGGCGGTGCGGATCAGTTCGCAGCGCTCTTCCTCCAGGCCTAACTGCTGGGCGATCAGCTCGCAGTACCTGCTCATGCGCTGGACGTGCCGCGCCGTCTCATTGTCGCGAAACTCCCCCGCCTTGGCCAGCCGGTACACGGTTTCTTCCTGGGAGAGCCGCAGTTGCCGGTCCATTCGCTCCAGCCGCTGGATGCTGATCATGAGCTCGTTGGTGCGTCCCAACACCTCTTGTTCCAGCTTAGCCTTGTGATCGCGGTTTTCCTGGCTGAGCCGCCTTCGGATCAATGCGTTGGCCACGTTGATCAGAAGCTCATTTTTGTCGAAGGGCTTTATCATGTAGCCGTACGCGCCCATTTCTAGGGCCGCATTCCCCGTCTCATGGCTGTCGATCGCGGTGATGATGATGGTTGCGGTGTCCGGGTAGACCTTCCGGACCCGCTGCAAGAGTGCCAGACCGGTCTCGCCCGGGGGCATGTTCACATCGGCAAGGAGCAGGTCGTAGGGCCGCTCCTGCATCCTCGACCATGCCTCACTGGCGTTGTAGGCCATTGTGCATGCATAGCCGCTGGGTTCCAATATGCTAGTCAGCAACTTCACCACCACTTTTGCATCGTCCACGATCAGGATCGATTCCTTTGGCGTATTAAATTCTCGTGTCTCCGCGGTTTTATTCCAATCAGCCACTATTTTGACCTTCTTGGTTCGTCCTCCAACCTTGGTGGGAAATTACACCGCGCGCATTGCGCTCTTCCGCAAAAGCAGCAAATTAGGGGCATTCGCGCGTATTGTTCGTCGAAGCGGCCCTCGTAATTGGATGTACGGCGAATTCGCCGGGAGGTTCGGCGATCGCTGCTCTGGATTTCCTAGGTTAGTGCGCGAAGAGGATGGCCGGCGGGACCGGCCCAGCCGCGCCAGATGCGTGCGGAAGTACCGGCGGCGGGCTCTCGGTCCATCGGCGCCGTGGGTGGCCGGTGCCGCGGCTAGGTTCTGCCTGAGAGAACGAAACGCGGCCCCGCACCCTTCGAGACTCCCCGCTACGCGGGGCTCCTCAGGGATGCGGCATTTCTAAGCCTCTGATAATTAAGGCCTCCGCGTTGCTGAGGAGCGCGCCAAGCGCGCGTCTCGCCTGTCCTGAGCGAAGTCGAAGGGAAGTACGTGGAGCCCGTAGCACCAACTAAATTCGCGCGAACCGCAACTCTCAGACAGAGCCTAGCGGGTGTAGATCAGTCCGAACAGCCCCACACCCACCAGGGTCAGCAGGGCGATGCGGCGGTAAATCCGATCGCTGGCCGTGTGGAACATGCGGATGCCTATCCACAGGGACAGCACCCAGGCCGGCGCCAGCAGCAAGGCCCGCCACATCACTTCCGGGGTGACGACGCCGTTCACTGCCAGGCTGGCCAACGTGCCCCCGTTGAGGAACAGGTACACGCTGATGATGTTGGCGCGGCTGGTCTCCGCGCTGCGCGGCCCAGCCAGCAGATAGAGAATGACCGGCGGCCCTCCCGTACCCGCCGCGCCATTGATTACCCCCGCCATGGAACCGGCCAGCAGGGCGGCCGGCAAGCCTTGCCTGCCTCGCCAACGCCAACCGGAGAGCAGCAACAATGCGAATGCGAGCACGATGGCCGATATGGCCCGCCGCATCAGGTCAGGATCGATGTTGAGCAGGGCCAGCGCCCCCAGGGGGATGCCCGCCAGCGCCCCAATGCTCAAAGGCAATGCCTGGCGCCACTCGGTGCTGCGCAGCGCTCCTGGCACCAGTTGGATGTTGGCCACCAGGGCCAGGCACATCGCAATGGCCACCGCCTGGTGAGGCAGGTAGAGGATGCTCAAGATGGGCACCACCAGCATGGCCGCGCCGAAACCCGAAAAACCGCGTATCACGCCCCCGGCGCATACGGCCCCCATGGCGATCCACAGCTCGGGTTCCCCAAGGACATTCAAGGGCGGAACTCCCCGCGGGCCGGGCGGCGCCGGGGCATGATACCGCCCCTCACTCTCCCTCCGTCAGGTAGCCCATGGCCAAGTCGCGGGCCGTGCCGGCCGGGTCGCGCTGCTTCGGATCGCCATAGCCTCCGCCGCCGGGCGTGCGCAGCATCACCGTATCCCCTTGCTGAAGAATGTATTGCTGCTTGGGGTCCACGGCCTCGCCGTTGATGCGCACCTCCCCCGCCGCGCCATGCCGCCCCCCGGCGACCCCCGGCGCGGGCGCGCGGGTACGCTCGGCCAGAAAAGTCACCGCCGTGGGTGACTGCGCGCGGTTTTCCAGCAGGATCTCCTGACCCATGCCGCCCCGGAAGCGTCCCTCGCCACCGGAGCCGGGCCGCAGTTTGCGGTGTTTCACATGCAAGGGGGCGAGCTGCTCGATCACCTCGGTGGGTGTGGAAGAAATATTGGAGGGCCAGCTCAAGGGGCCAATGCCGTCCCGGCGCGGGTTGCCTCCCATGCCCCCATTGAAGAAAAACAGGTGGGCGAAAGTCTTGCCATGGCGGTCCACCCCGGTTTGCGTAATGGCCCAGAGGGGCGAGCCCACGGCGGCCATGATCCGGTCCGGGACAATCCCGCTCAGGGCCTGCAAGACCAGGGTGGGCACGAAATGCCCGGTCAGCGCCCGCGAGCCCACGGAGGCCGGATACACCGGATTGACCAGGCAGCCCTCCGGGGCCGTTACCGTGACCGGCTTGAAAGCCCCCTCATTGTTGGGCACGCCGGGGGCTGTCACGCATTTCACGCCGTAGGCGGCCATGGCGTAGGTGTAGCACATGGGCAGATTGATGGCCCTGGCCACCTGGGGCGAAGTGCCCGTGAAATCCATGGCGATCTCGTCCCCTTTCAGCACCAGTTCCATTACGATATCCAGGGGTTCGTCCAGGCCGTCGGTCTGCAGGGCCGCGGGATAGGTGCCGTCGGGCAATTCGGCGATGGCGCCACGCATGGCCCGCTCCGAGCGTCCCTGAATTTCCGCCGCCAGGGCGCTCAGGGAACTCAGCCGGTACTCTTCCATCAGGGCCAGCAGCCGCCGTTCTATCAAATCCAGGGCGGTAATCTGCGCCCACAGATCCCCGGTGGTCAGATCCGGCGTGCGCACGTTCTGCCGCAGCAGCCGCAACAGGGTCTCGTTGGGCTGGCCCGCATCGATCAGCTTCATGATGGGAATCTGAAAGCCCTCCTCGAAGATTTCGCGGGGCACCGGAGAGCGCATGATCCCGCCAATATCCGGCGAATGGGCCGTGGAGGCGGCGAAGCCCACCATGCGCTTTTCCAGAAAGATGGGCCGGCCCACGGTGATATCGGGCAGGTGCCCGGTGCCCAGCCAGGGATCGTTGGTGATCATCACGTCCCCCAGCGTCAGGGTCTCGGGCGGATAGGCGGCCAGAAAATGGCCCACGGTCTTGGGCAGGGTTCCGATGAAGGAGGGGATGCTCTCCGTGGCCTGCACCAGGGAGTGCCCCTGCTCGTCGGTGAGCACGCAGGAAAAGTCGTGGGATTCCCGCACCACGGTGGAAAAGGAGGTGCGCACCAGGGCCGCCGCCGCCTCATCCACGATGGAAATCAGCCGCGTCCACAGCACTTCCAGGGTCACGGCGTCGAAACCATGCTGATTACCGGTCATATTCCCTCGCTTCCCTGATTCTGGTCGCCGGTCATAGGCCCTCGCTTCCCTGTTCCTGGTGATCCGCGCCGTAGCCCATCGCCCGGTCATGGGCGATAGCCTGCGGGTCGCGCGCCTGAGGGTCGCCGTAGCCCCCTCCGCCCGGTGTGCTGAGCAAGATCGTATCGCCCTTGTGCACGATGTGTTGTTCCTTGGGCGCCACCGGCTTGCCGTTGATGCACACCTCCCCCATGGCCCCCTGGCCGCCGCCCGCGCTTCCCGCCGCCGCCACGCGCGTGCGCTCGGCCAGGAAAGTCACCGCCGCGGGCAGGGTGGAGCGGTTCTCGAACAGGATTTCCTGACCCAGCCCGCCCCGCTGCCGCCCCTCGCCGCCGGAGCCGGGCCGCAGCCGTCTGTGGCGCACGTGCAGGGGCGAGCATTGCTCGATCACTTCGGTGGGTGTGCTGGAAATGTTGGAAGGCCAGCTCAGGCAACTGACCCCATCCCGCCGCATGTTGCCGCCCATGCCCCCATTGAAGAAGAATACGTTGGCGAAGGTCTTGCCTCCCTCCTCCACGCCGGCCTGGGTGATCGCCCACAAGGGGGAGCCGGGCACGGCCATGATGCGCTCCGGCGCCACCTGGCTGAATACGCTCAGCAGCAATGCCGGCATGAAATGGGCGGTGATCGTACGGGCGCCCACGGAAGCCGGATAGCGCGGGTTGAGGATAGAGCCCTCCGGGGCATCGATGGTCAACGGGCGCAGCACGCCCGCATTGGTGGGAACGTGGGGCGCCACCACGCATTTCACGCCGTAGGCGGTGTATGAGGCGCCATAACAGAGAGGCACGTTGATGGCCCGCTCCACCTGCGGAGACGAGCCGGCGAAGTCCAGCAGGATGCTGTCGCCCCGCACCGTGAGCTTCAGTGCCAGGGTGAGGGGCGCGTCCACGCCGTCGGTTTCCATGGTGCCCTGCCAGCTGCCGTCGGGCAGTTCGGCGATGGCCGCCCGCATGGCGCGCTCCGAGCGCCCGTGGATTTCCGCCGCCAGCCTGGTCAGAGTGTCCAGCCCGTATTCCGCCATCAGTTCCAGCAGCCGCCGCTCCATCAGGTCCAGGGCCGTCAACTGCGCCCACAGATCGCCCACGGTGAGGTCCGGCGCGCGCACGTTGCGCCGCAGTATGCGGAACAGGGTCTCGTCTGGCGTGCCCGCATCGAGCAGTTTCATGATGGGAATTTGCAGCCCTTCCTCGAAGATTTCCCTGGGCTCAGGAGAGCGCATTTTGCCTCCGATGTCCGGGGAGTGGGCCGTACTGGCGGAAAAGGCCACCAGCACCCCGTCTTTAAAGATCGGCTTGGCCACGGTGATGTCGGGCAGATGCCCCGTGCCCATCCAGGGATCGTTGGTGATCAGCACGTCCCCGGGTGCAAGCTGTGCGGGTGGGTAGGCCTTCAGGAAATGGGCCACCGTCTTGGGCAGGGTTCCCAGAAATCCGGGGGTGCCGTTGGAGGCCTGCACCAGGGACTGGCCCAGCTCGTCGGTGAGCACGCAGGAAAAGTCGTTGGATTCGCGCACCACCGAGGAAAACGACGTGCGCACCAGGGCCGCCGCGGCCTCGTCCACCATGGAGCCGAGGCGGGTCCACAGCACCTCCAGGGCCACCGCGTCAAAAGGCTGTTGGGCGCCGCTCACGGGCCGCTCCGTTCCGGAAGGTCCACGATCATATTGCCCACCGGATCCACGGTGAAGCGCGCATGCGGTCCGATAATCAGGGTGGACTCCATCTCCTCCACGATGGCCGGACCCTGGTGGCTCTCTCCCTGGGCGAGCAGGTAGCGGTCGTACACGGTGGTTTCCTGAAATTCCCCGCTCTCCGGGAAGTATGCCCTGCGCCGCCCCTTTTGCGCGGCGCCCCCCGCGGCCTGGGCTCTGGCGCGCAAGGCCACGTCTCCGCCGGGAATGTGCGCCCGCACGGAGACACGCACGTTGATGAATTCCACCGGCACCCCCGGCGGCAAGCGGGAGAAGGTGTCCAGGTAGCTGCGTTCGAAGGCCTCCAGCAGCGCATCGCGGGAGCCGGCCTGGTAAGGCCCCTCCGGCAGCTCGATCACCAGTTCGAAGGCCTGGCCCACATAACGCATGTCGGCCAGCCGTTTCACTCTGGCCTGCTCCGGCGGCAGCCCGGTGTCCTGGATCACCTGCATGGCGTCTTCTTCCAGGCGGCGGAAGGTGGCCTCCAACTCCGCCCAGTCCAGCTCGTCCAGCCGGCTGGCCACCGTGGCCACGCGATCCACGCGCGCCGGGGCCATTAGCAGACCGAGGGCCGAGGCCACCCCGGCGGAAGGGGGGCAGATCAGCCGGCTCAGCCCCAGCTTGCGCGCCACGTAGTAGGCGTGCACCGGCCCGGCCCCGCCGGTGGCCAGCAGGGCGTAATTGCGGGGGTCCTTGCCCCGCTCGGCGATATGCACCCGCGCCGCTCCGGCCATGCTCTCGTTGACCACGTCGTGGATGCCCCAGGCCACGCCGGTCAGGGAGAGCCCGGTCTGGGCCGCCAGGGGTTGCAGGGCGCTTTCCGCCGCGGCGGGGTCGATGGCCATTTCGCCCCCGACGAAGAATTCAGGATTGAGATAGCCCAGCAACAGGTCCGCGTCGGTCACCGTGGGGGCCGTGCCGCCTCGCGGATAGCAGGCCGGGCCGGGCTCCGAGCCGGCGCTTTGCGGGCCTACCTTGAGCAGGCCCATCTCGTCCACATGGGCGATGCTGCCGCCGCCCGCGCCGATTTCGATCAGATCGATAGTGGAAACCTTGATGGGCAGGCCGCTGCCCTTGATGAAGCGCTTCTGCCGCGCCGCCTCGAATTCATAGGCCACCAGGGGCTCGCCCTTGTCGATCAGGCTCAGCTTGGCGGTGGTGCCGCCCATGTCAAAGGCCAGCAGGTTCTGCTCCCCGCCCTGACCCCCGAACCAGGCCGCGGCCAGGGCGCCCGCGGCCGGGCCGGATTCCAGCAGTTGAATCGGGGTGCGCTTGGCTTCCTCCAGGTGGGTCAACCCGCCGTTGGAGAGCATAAGCAACAGCGGCGCCCCTACGTGCAGCTCTTCGATCTGGCTTTCCAGATGCCCCAGGTAGCGCGCGGCCATGGGCCGCACATAGGCATTGGCGACAGTGGTGGAGGTGCGCTCGTATTCGCGGATTTCCGGCGCCACCTCGCAGGAGACACTCAGGTAGGTTTCCGGGTGTTGCTCCGTCAGCAGGCCCAGGGCCTCCTGCTCATGCTCGGCGTTGGCGTAGGAATGGAGGAACACCACGGCCAGGGATTCGGCCCCGGCATCCACCAGCTCCCGCGCCACGCGCTTCAATTGGGCCTTGTCCAGGGGCCGTTGCACCCGGCCATCCGGCCCCACCCGTTCGCCCACCTCCAGCCGCAGGTTGCGCGGCACCAGGGGCTCCGGCATTTCGATGAAGATGTCGTA
>JAPUIH010000102.1 GCA_027297205.1 SAR324 cluster bacterium
GTTTGCTACAGCGGCCTCACCGCGGCTTTGAGTGGTGGGGCCGAATTTCCGCAGGGCCGCGACGGCTTCATGCAGGTTCTCGCTGGAAACTTCCAGGGCATAGCTGTAGTCGCGCATGGCGTGCAGGTAACGCGGGTCGTAGTAGTCCACCAGCAGGGTTTCCACCACCGTGGCCAGGTCGCCCGCTCGCAGCCGTTCGGTCATCCCGGCGATACGGCGCCCGCCAAAGAACGGCGTGAGAGCGCCCAGGGCCGCTTCCAGTTGGGCCAGAGTGGCGGCGTCCCGTCCACCGCCGTACTCTGCGATAATTCGCTCAATGCGCTTCTGCAGGGAGGCGGTCACCAGCACGCAGGTGCCGGCCTGCATGCCCGCCCGCAGCGCGGAGGGCAGGGTAACGTTGCCCACCTTGCGGCTTTCCCCCTCCACCCATACGGGCCGCGCAAAGTCCAGCCCCTGCAGGGCGCCCAGCAATTCCGATTCGAATTGCTGCTGGGTGCGGGGTTCCAGGTTTACAGCGCCAAACAGGGAACTGCGGTGCTGGGCCAGCCCTTCCAGGTCCAGGGTGTTGGGCAATTGGTGCAAAATGCGGGTCTTGCCCACGCCGGTCCTGCCGTGGATGACCAACTGCCGCGGCGGCAGGGTGCGCTCCAGGGCATCCAGCAGGTAATTGCGGTAGGCCTTGTAGCCGCCAGCAAGCTGCTGCACGTTGTAGCCGAGGGAATTGAGCAGGGAAACCACGGAGGCGGAGCGCATGCCGCCACGGGCGCAGTAGACCAGCAGCTCATCGCCGCGGCAGGGCTCGAAAGCCCGGATGAACTCCGCCAAGCGTCCGCCAACGAATTCCAGGCCCGCCTGGATCGCCTCCTGCTTGCCGATCTGCTTGTAGATGGTGCCGATTTCTGCCCGCTCCCCATCCTCGAACAGAGGGATGCTCCGAGCGCCCGTTACAGCGCCTTTGGCGAATTCCGCGGGCGTGCGCACGTCCACGATGGCCGTGGCTTTGCGCAACGCCTTGCCGGTATCGCCATGGGAGATGTGGGCCGTGCTCATCAACCATCTCCTGTTGTCACGGTCAGCTTGACCGGTTTGCCGGCCTTGGGGGCCTCTTCAGGCTGTGGGGCCGGCTCGGCGGTAACGGGCGTCCCGCCGTCATCCAGCCCGTGCTTGCGGCGGATCAGCACTTCGATTTTCCGGGTCATTTCCGGATTTTCCACCAGCAGTTTTTTGACGTTTTCACGGCCCTGGCCGATGCGCTCGCTTTCGAAGGAATACCAGGTACCGCTCTTTTGCACGATGCCCTCATTGGCCGCCATGTCCAGCAGGCTGCCTTCCCGGGAGATGCCTCCGGAATGCATGATGTCGAACTCCACCTGGCGGAAGGGGGGAGAAACCTTGTTTTTCACCACCTTGACCCGCGCCCGGGAACCGATCACCAGATCGCCGTCCTTGATGGGGCTGATTTTGCGGATGTCCAGGCGGATGGTGGCGTAGAACTTAAGGGCGTTGCCGCCGGTGGTGGTTTCCGGATTGCCGAAGATCACCCCGACCTTCATCCGCAATTGATTGATGAACATCACGATAGTGTTCGATTTGGCAATGATCGCAGTGAGCTTGCGCATGGCCTGGGACATCAGCCTTGCCTGCTGGGCCATGTGCGGATCGCCCATCTCCCCTTCCAGTTCGCTCTTGGGCACCAGGGCGGCCACCGAGTCGATGACCACGATGTCCACCGCGCCGCTGCGCACCAGAATTTCCACGATCTCCAGGGCCTGCTCGCCATAGTCGGGCTGGGAAACCAGCAACTCTTCGGTATGGATCCCGATCTGCTTGGAATAACGCAGGTCCAGCGCATGCTCCACATCGATGAACGCGGCGATACCGCCCAGCTTCTGCACTTCGGCCACTGCGTGCAGGGCCAGGGTGGTCTTGCCCGAGGATTCCGGGCCGTAGATTTCGGTGACCCGGCCTTTCGGATAGCCCCCCACCCCCAGGGCGATGTCCAGTCCGATGTCCCCGCTGGAAACGACCGGGATGCGCTCGATGGCGCCGTCCCCGATGCGCATCAAGGCGCCTTTGCCGTAGGCACGCTCCACCTGGGCAATGGCCAGTTCCACCGCCTTGGACTTTTCCTCCTCCATCATGATTTCGCTCACTGCTTGCATGTCGGACTCCCTCTCCAGGGCGCCATGATAATAAAATATCGTACCTTGGCGCCGTTGCCAATTGGATTCTGCGCTGACGTCCGGCCCCGCCCCATTGCCAGGAAACCGGATGGGCGGGCCACTGGCGTCAATGAATATACTGCCTCGCTCTCACAGACAAAAAAAAATACCAGTGGAAAATAAATGACTTAGAAACAACAACGCCAGCATAGGAAGGGAAATTGAAGATTGCAAGCAAAAAATATTATTTTGATAGGGTATTTCAAACTTCTTCCCGCCACCGTGCCGCCGCGGCGCGGGAGTGGTATTTCGGGGCCTGTTCTCCTGGGGGCGCTAAAAAAACCGGTGTGAATTCCGTGATATGCGAGAACATCCGCG
>JAPUIH010000103.1 GCA_027297205.1 SAR324 cluster bacterium
GATAAGGAAAGATCGATGATCATGGTTAGTTCCCGGGTCAAGTGGTAATCGCCCATAGTAATTTGATTTAGTCTAGATTCTCGCGCAGTAACGCCCGCTCCCTGAAAAGGGGGTGGGCGTTTTTTTTTGCATCCGCCCTCCAGCCCCCCTCTCCACCATGTGGAGAGGGGGCGGCCCCTGGCTGCCGGGTGAGTATTTTCCCATTGAATCATGTCTGTAAACTTCTGTATGATCCGGGGCAGCACCTTTCTTTGGCCCCACCACTAAAGGTCGCATTGAAGCCGTTATAGCTGGCGTAGATAGGCTGCGCCCTTTAGTGTTGGGGCAAAATTCCCCATTGGAACCTGTCTGAAAATTTCTGTATGATCCGGGCAGCGTCTTACTTGGGCGCTATGGCAGCGCCTTCCTTTGGCGCCATGGCAGAGTCCCTGACTTGATCAGCACGGGTATATGATATGAGCGAGCAACCTCCATCCCGGACCCGCCTGGACGAGGATCAGCAGCACCAGTTTTCTGGGCTGATTCTGATGGACCGGGTGCAGAACGAGCCGAAGCATTACCACGCCGCCCTGCTCGAAGAGAAGGATGACGAGTTGCTGGAAAAGGTCTTCGCCTACCTGCAGGAGCAAAATCTGGTGCACATTGCGGATGACGACCATTTCCGGCTCACCGAGCGGGGGCAGCAGGCCTTCCAGAACATGCTTCATCAGCAGCAATCCTACCTGGTGCATTTCGACATATTCGCCCGGGTGGACCTGTCCGAGGGCAGTTTCGCCGACCTGGATGAAGATTTTCTCGATGACCCGCGCTGGTCGGACCTGAGGGTGGCCGTGGCGGAATACAAGGGCATCGACATTTACCGCATGATTTTTCTGGCTATGCTGGCCGAGGGCAGTTTCTTCGAGAATCCGGACTGGAAGTTCGACCTCGCCCTGGGCTCCTCGTTCTTCAAGGAACTGGAAGAGGTCGCGGTCTCCCAGATCACCTGCGACGAGTTGGGATACGTGGCGGAGGATGGCGCAAGGGTCTCCGGAGAGTCCGTGATCGAGGACATAATCTTGCAGGGCTCGGCGGTCAACAAGGAACGCATGGAGCGTGAACGCGGCCGGCAACAGTCCCTGCTGGAGGAAGAAGAAGCGCAGCGGGATCAGGACGACGGGGATGACCGCGAGGAATGGGTGATGATGCCCTACGATCCCTGGTATCCCATGGGCGCCTATGCCGGCAGCGCCCTGTTCGTCGAGGCGCTCTGGCTATCCGCCTACTGGTAGGTTGCCGCACGGGGCATTACGGCGCCGCCACTGCGTCCAAATCACCACAGGTCTTGGAAAATACGCCACACCCTCAGCACCACGCCGCTCCCGCGATTGTTCTAACCAATTGTTATTCCAAGCAAATAATTGTGGCCTGCGAATTGCAGTTGGAAATGAAACAGGAAATGGGTTTCCCATTGCATTGCAGAATGCAGAGTATTGTTCGACGGCAGGAACGGAAGTATACCACTATGCAGCAGCAAACCCTGAGGTCACCTTGTCATATCCACGGGATTGGCCTCCATTCCGGTAAGAATGTAACGATCAGCCTGTTACCGGCGCCCGCGGATTCGGGCATCGTGTTCCGGGTGAACGATGGGTCGCGCCAAGTGGAAATTCCGGCCAAGCCTGAATATGTCGTTCATACCAACAACAACACCTGCCTGGGCCGGGACGGGGTGGAAATCGGTACGGTGGAGCATTTGCTGGCTGCTTTGATGGGATTGGAGATCGACAATGCGGTGGTATTGACCCAAGGCACCGAAATCCCCGCCATGGACGGTTCCGCCCTGCCTTTTGTGGCCCGCATCATGGAGGCCGGCAGGCAGCCTCAGGGGGCTCCCAAGCGCTATCTGAAGATTACCGCTCCCATCATGATGGAAGAGCAGGACAAGTTCGCGGGTCTCTATCCCGCCGAGGTTTCCATGTTCGCCTTTACGATCGACTATCCCCATCCGGTCGTTCGCGCCCAATCGCTGAAAATTCGCCTGAGTCCTCAGACATTCGTCTCGGAATTGGCCAAGGCCCGCACCTTTGGCTTCGAGGCCGACCTGCAGGCCATGCACGAGCAGGGTCTGGCCCTGGGTGCGAGCCTGGACAACGCAGTGGGGCTGGGCCGTGACGGCAGCGTCCTCAACGAGGAAGGTCTGCGTTATGCCGATGAATTTGTCCGGCACAAGATTCTCGATGCCATAGGCGATATGTCCCTGCTGGGTTACCCGGTGCTGGGCGAGTACCGGGGTGTCAAATCGGGGCACGCCCTGAACCTCAAGCTGATGCAGGTCCTGGCGAAACATCCGGAACGCTGGGAGATCGTTTCCGGCTCCGGCCTGCTGGAAGCCCAGGCCGTCTGAATATTATCCGGCACCCGCACACCTTCTCACAATTTGCCCTTCCGGACCCTGCGTCTTTTCTCCCCAGGATCGAATTGACCCTCGTTTTCAGGTCTACTCGTGGGCTGCGGTGGCATCTGGTAGAATAGCAGAGCAGCTGTTACCCGATTACCTGGGCACGTTCAGGGGAAGGATTGGGGATGGCCCGCAAACGCGAAGACTTTTTGCAAGGAGTGCTGGAAACCGGGCAGCAACCTTCCAGCCAGTACCAGAACTGCAAGGCCCTGGTGGCTGCCGCGGAAGCCAACCCGCCCGTGCTGTCCAGCCTGGAAGCCTTTTCCGCCCTTATTTCGCACGATACGGGAGAGCCGCTGGCCGAGTACTTCCGCTTCGCCTTGCTGGGGGTGGGAGTGGGCTTCGCCGAACGCAATCTTTCTCCCCGGGACGAAAAACACCTGGAGATCATCCCTCCCCTGCTGGAGGAAATTCGTGCGGTCTATGATCACTTGACCGCCGCGGAGGCCCCTTACGACCCGGACGAATTCCGCTTCAAGGCCTACGACTACGGCATTCACAAGGCGTACTACCTGGACTGGCGGCTTTATCTGTCAAAGGAATTGTATTAGGCCCCCCCGGCAGAACCCTAATCCAGATTGTGGATGGTCACGTCCGGGGCCTGGCCCTCTTGCAGCTGCACGGTGAGGAAGGTGCCCTGGCTCTCCTTGGAGATGGGGATAGGTGCGCCGCAATAAAAGGCGGCGGTGCCGTTTTGGGAGACGTTGAGCAGGGCGTGATGATGGCCCAAGGCGATATAGTCGTACCCGCTATTTGCGATCTGGCTCTTTTCCACCGGAGAGGAGCGGTAGCGGTTGCCCTCGTTGCCCACGTAGATGCCATGGCCCATGGCCAAGTTCCACCGGTCTGCACGAGGGTCGGGCAGGCCCTCCAGGGGCCGGTATTCGGGGCAATGATCCTCCATACCTTTTCCCCACACAAACGCCTGCAACTCCGGGAAATCCCGCGACTCTCCCTGCGGCGAGAGCAGCATGTCCACATTGGGAAGCCGGGCGAAATCGTGCTCCAGGAAAATCCCCCGCGGCTCCAGGCAGTCATGATTGCCCGGAATCATCACCACCGTAAAGGGCAGGGCGGCCAGCGCCTCCATGGCCCACAGGATCGTTTCCAGAGAGGCGCGGTTGGAGTCGAACAGGTCCCCGGGCAGCATCAACAATTGCGGCGCCTGTGCCTTTATGCACTCCAGCAGATTGCCGAATACACCCCGGCAATAATCCCTGGAAGGCAGATTCTCTTCGCCTCCGAAATAATCGGTGTCCAGATGGATATCCGATGCGTGGGCAATGCGCAGGGGGGCTTTTGTGCTCATCCTCGATCCGGTGTTGCGGTCCCCCCGCCATTGAGAAATTGCCCCACATGTTCGGCAAACACGTCGGGCTGCTCGGTAAACAAGGCATGGCCCGCGCGCTCGATCCGCGCCAGCCGGCAATCGGTCATTTCGGCCTGCATACGCGCGGCGATCTCGGGCGTGACCACCCTGCTGTTCGCCCCATGCAGCAACAAGGTGGGACAGGTGATCGTCTTCACCACCTCCCAGAGATCCCACTCCCGCTTACCGGGCTGTGGCGTTCCCCCCAGGCGCGGATCGTACTTCCAGGTGTAGCGGCCATTCTCCTTTTGCCGCATCCCGTATTCCACGCTTTCCTCGATCATCTCGCGCGGCGCCTGGCTGAGGATCGCCGCCAAATAATCGCTTGCCTCCTCGTGGGAGGCAAAGTCCCTGGGAGGCGGCGTTTCCGTAACCCGGGAAAAATCCTGGCGGCTGATCGGCTGGGGCAGTCCCGCACCCATGTCCACCAGCACCAGCTTTACCACGCGTTCCGGATGAAGGTGGGTGTACAACATCGCGGTGCGGGCGCCCAGGGAATGGCCGATCAGCACCAGCGGCTGCAACTCCCGCCCATCGATCACCGCGCACAGGTCCTCGTAGTAGGTGTGCTGGTGGTAGTCCTGATCCTCGCACCAGTCGCTGTCGCCGTGGCCCCGCGCATCAAGGGCCAGTACATGGTAGCCGTCCCGGAATCGGCGGGCGAAATTGCTGAAACAATGGGCGTGCAGCCGTATGCCGTGCAGCAGCACCACAGGGGTGCGCCCGGCATTTCCCCAGTCCAGGTGGTGCAGGCGCAGGCCGCCTGCATCGGTGTACTGGCTGGTGGGGCTGGCCACAGAGTCGGTCATGATGGGCTAATCCTCAAAACAGCCGGCAAATGAAGCAAACCTACCAGAGTTTTTGCAGTTCGTTAATACTTTCCGTCTCTCCCAGTAATACAAGCACATCGCCATCTTGGATGGAGTCATTGCGCTCGGGCACCCACATTTTCTGGCTGGGCCCAGCTTCCCCGTCGCTGGGGCGCTTAATGGCCAGCACGTTCACGCCGAAGCGGTTGCGCAAATCCAGCTCCCGCAGCGTCTTGCCCGAAAAATCGTGGGGAGCCTCCAACTCTATGATGCCATAACCATCCATTACATTAACGGTCTCCATGCGATGGGGGTTGTTGATGCCATAAGCAAAGGTATCTCCCGCATTGCGTTTGACCAACTCCCGCTGATAGGCGTCCATCAGATCGCCCTTGTGCAGGATGCCCAGCACATGCCGATCCTGGCGATTGTCCACCACGTATACTTCCCTGCAACGGTATTCCCGGAAAACATGGGTCACCTGATCCAGGGTTTGTTCCGGCAGCACGAGCGGCGCATCCTGGGTTGCCACGTCCTTGGCGATCACCATGCCGCTCAGCAGATTTTTGTCCGATAGGAACTTCTGCGCCACGTCGCGGGTGACGGTACCCACCATGCGCCCCTCGCCATCGACGATGGGAACCCGCGAGCGCGCCGTCTCCAGCAGCAGGTCCACCAGCGAACTGAAGGGCATGTCCTGGGGCGCCTTGGCGAACTCCGTGCGCATCATGTCCCGCACCTGCACCTTGTTGAGCAGGTTGGTCTCCATTCCCTGATCAAGTTCGATTCCCTTCTTTTTCAGTTTGTGTGTGTAGATGGATTCCCGGTGCAGGTAATTGGCTGTCACCACGGCAATGATGGTGCAGATCATCAAGGGCAGAATTATTTTATAGTCGCTGGTAAGTTCAAAAATGATCATGATGGCGGTAATCGGTGCGTGTGTCGCGGCACCCACCATGGCAGCCATCCCCACCAGGGAATAGGCCCCGCTGCTCGCCGTGAAGGACGGTGCCACGAACCGGGCCAGCTTGCCCACCACGCCCCCCAGCATGGCCCCCATGAACAACGAGGGCGCGAACACACCGCCCGAGCCCCCCGACGCGAGGGTGATGGTGGTGGCGAGCAGCTTGGCCACGCTCAGCGCGGCCATCAGCAATAGGGGCAATTCCCCCAACAGCACCTGGGTGATGGTGTCATATCCAACGCTGAACACCTGGGGCAGGAACAGCCCGATCATCCCCACCAGCAGCCCTCCCAACGCCGGGCGTACGGCCTCATGCAGTGGCACCCGGTTCTCGAAGAACTGCTCCATCTTGTCCAGGGTGCGGATGAACAGCACGGCCGCGACACCGCAAAGCAGGCCCAGACCGATGTAAAACAGCAACTCGAGGGGATTGACCAGCTCGTAGGGGGGAACCACAAAGGAAGCGATGTCGCCTTCGGCACCACGGGCGATCACCGTGGCGATCACCGAGCTGGTCACAATGGGGGCAAGCTGGGTAAATCCGAAATCCCCCAGAATTATCTCCACGGCAAACAGGCTGCCGGCGATAGGCGCGTTGAAGGTGGCTGCAATGCCCGCGGCCGCGCCGCAGGCCACAAAAGTGCGCATCAGCCGGGGCGGCACGTGCAGCAGGTATCCCAGAATGGAGCCAATGGTGGAGCCGATCTGGATGATCGGGCCCTCGCGGCCCACCGAACCTCCGGAACTGATTGAAATGGCCGAGGCAAAGGACTTGACCCATACGACCCGCGGGCGGATAAAGCCGCCGTTTTGTATCACCGCCGCCATCACTTCCGGGACGCCGTGGCCGCGAGCTTCCCGTGCGTAGCGGAATATCACCGGTCCCACGATCAACCCGCCCAAAGCCGGAGCGAGCAGCACTCCCGGCCAGCCAAATCCCAGCCACTGCTCACTCCACTGGGCAAACCTGCCAAAAAAGGCGCCGAACCCTTCGATCAGATATCGGAATCCCAGGGCCCCCAGCCCACCCACAACGCCGATAGCGAAGGCCGCCAGCAGCGTAAACAGCCGCTCATGGGCCATGAAGGTGCGCAGATGGGTCTGGGAAAAAAAAACCAGCCGTTTCATGAAGTGAAGGAGCTTAGGGGTTGCCGTGAGCGGAGCGCCGCCCGCAATTCGCTGGAAAAACGTCAGTAACGCCGCCGCCAGGCGGCTTGCGGCGCATCCAGCACATCATACAGCTTTTTGCCCGATCGCGCCCTGTTGTTGCAGCCCCTTCCCCTGAAGGAAGTTCTGCAGCAGCTTTTGCAGAAACGCCCGGTGCGGCTGCCGTGACAGTGAGGCCAATCCCGCCTCCGCCACTTGCTCCGGCAGTGATTCCCGCCTGCGGGAAATAATTTCCCGCACTTCATCGTTGTCCATCTCTGGATGTCCTTGCAGGCACAACACGGACTCGCCAAGATGGAACATTTCGTACAGGGTGAGATCGCTCTGCGCCAGATGCACCGCGCCGGGTGGCAGCTTGGTAATCACGTCCCGATGGGTTTCCAGAATGCGCAGAGGTTGTGGCGCCCCCATCAGCGCAGCGAGTTCACGGCCTTGCGGCGTAAGTTCGACCTCCTTCAGACCAATATCCCATCCCTTGGGATTGACTTCCGCCGCTCCCCCCAGCGCCGTAGCCACCACCTGATGGCCGAGGCATATACCAAGCAGGAAAATGTTCTCCCGATGGGCTTGGCGAACGGTTTCCAACAGCCGCAGCACCCAGGGATCCTGGTCGTTAACCGAGGCAGGACCGCCCGAAATGACGAATCCATCGTAATCATTCACGGACTCAGGGAACTCTCCGTGTTCCACGTCGTGCACGTCCCACTGATCTCCTGGCCGGGCCAGCAGATCGATGAACATACGCTCAGTATCCCCGATGCGCTCCCTGGTGCGCCGGGTGGCCCTGCCTGCCTTGAGCACGGAAAATTTCATGGGCGCTTTCCTTCACACGCGGGTTTGGTCCGGGTTCTCCCGAACCCCAAAGGCTCACTGCGCTGGACTGCGATATCCGCCTCATCAGCGCCGGTGGCGCGGCCCGCGAACCAGGAAACTATTGCTCAACAGACGAATATCATTTATAAAATCAGTTATAGAGAAAATCAGCCCGAGCTCGATTTTCCTTGCTGTGTACTTTCTCCGCCGACTCCCGCTCCGGGACTTTCGGTGGTGGCCAGTCTGAACAGGTTCTGTACCACTCTCGGCGTGGCTGGAGCAAATATTCTGGATGAAGCCACAAAATACATTAACCGTTATCATCTCAAGAAATTACGGTCATCCCATTTCCCTCAGCCTCCCGGTCTGGCGGGTGTATTTTGGTGGGATGCTGCTTGTGCTGGTATTGACGGGCATGGCCTTGATGAGCGTGCTGTTCCTGGCCACCTATCCCCGCGTGCGGGTGTTGGAGCAGCAACGCGATGCTCTCAAGAGCGAGCGGGACGCCCTGCGGAGTCAATTGCTCTCCGCCAACCAGCAGGCCTTTGATCTCAAGGATGCAGGCACCGCCCTCAATGGTGAGCGGGAGGCGGCTCGAATCGGTGCATACGTTGCCCGCGCCTCCACGAGCGGATCGGCCAGTGACTACCTGCCGCCGGTGGAAATTACCTCGGTCAAAACCAAGGTGGACCGCACGACCGTGGAGATTGTGTTTCGTATTACAGCCCAGGGCGACCCCGTGCGCAATCGAGGCGGGTTCTTGTTCGCCATATTCGAAAATGTGGACCTGCGTCCCGTGAAGTTCGTGGCCAGTCCCACGGTGAATCTCAATGCGGAGGGATTTCCGGCCACCTATAAATCAGGTGTCCGCTTTTCCCGCGTGCGCAAGTCAGTGACCTACCGGCGCAAGGTGCGCCGGCGCAGCCAGGACGAATATTTCACCCACGTCACGCTCTACCTGTTCTCCCTGCGGGGCGGTTTGCTGGTGAAGGACCGCTTCGAACTGGAAAGAGAAATATTCAACAAGGTTGCCGCCGGGACCGGGTTCCCGCAAGCTCGTTCGATCTAAGGAGCCAGAGAGGTTTGATATTTAAGCGCAACAACGAGAATAACGGCGCCGGCGACCGGGAAATCGGCATGCTGGGTGTGGACACCCACTTCAAGGGCAATATCCGCTTTAAGGGCACCTTGCGGCTTGACGGTGAGGTTGACGGCACCATCACTTCCGAGGAGGGCAGCGGCTCCATGCTGATCGTCAATCAGGAGGCGGTCGTAACAGGCAATATCACCGCGGACGCCGTACTGATTAGCGGCAAAGTGCAGGGCAATATCAAGGCGGTGAGCCGGGTCGAAATCTACCCTTCCGGTAGATTGAAGGGCGACGTATTCACCGGTGATATCATGATCGAGGGTGGCGCCGAGTTCGAGGGTAGTTGCTGCATGCTGAACAGCCTGGCTCCCGCCCAGCGGGAGAAAGTCCTGGAGACCGCTTTTTCCAAGTCAGGGCAAGGTGCGAGAACGGGTCACTCTCCTTAGCGGTGCGGCCCTGTGTAGCAGCCGCGATACATCTCCCGTCCGATGGGCGGGCGGCCATGGCATAAAAAAGGAGCAGCCGCCGGCTGGCATTGGCCGGCACTCACAGAAAACCCTCCGGCCCCAGGGAAGTGGCCGGAATTGTGCCCGTAAAGCTCCAAGGATGAACCAATGAGCATGACGGCTCCGCGCGGAAAGCATGGAATGGCGTTGTTCGGGCTCGCGCTGTTCGTGATAGGGTCTGTTCCCGCATTCTCCCAGTCCGAAGGCCCCGCGGATATCCTGGGGCTCGAACTCCGCAAGGAGGATGGACAACTGCGCTTGCATTTCGTGCTGAGCGCGCCTCCCAAATTTGAGTTGGTGGACAACCTGCCCCGGCGGGTGGTGGTGGTCAAATTCCGCAATGCCCGCACCGCCTTTCCGGGTGCCCAGGAGCAGTTTCTCTTTAACGATCCCATGGTGGAAGGCGTGGCCTTCGAAACTGTGGGGCCCGATGCCACCTGGGCGAAAATACGCCTGCGCGGCTCCAATCTCGCCTTTCAGGTGGTGGCGCCTCCCAATCCCAACCAGATGGTGTTGGGTTTCCGGGTCGCGCCACCTTCGCGCACCATCGGGCTGGGACAGGTCGTTTTACGGCAGGAGCCCGGGGTCACCCGGGTGGTGCTTAGTGTTGCCCGCCTCCCGCGCTACGAAAGCCAGCAGTCCGGCAGCAACTACGTGGTGCGTCTGATCGGCGTCACACCCCGGCTGCGTACCCCGCTCAAAGGCAGCGATGACCGGCTGAGGTTGGTCAGTCTGGAGCTGGAGGGGGAGGATACCCTGCTGCGGATTCAGCTAAAACAGGAGAACCTGCGCACTTCTCCCCTGCTGTTGACCGACCCTCCGCGACTGGTGTTCGTGTTCCGCGATCCAGAGGCTGTCACCGAGGCGCCCGCGGCGGCGCCGGAAAAGCCCGAGTTGCCCCTCGTCAAGCGGGACGATCCCATTGAGGATCTGCTTCAGGACGAACCCCAGTCCCTGATCCGCGCCACATATACTCTGGCCGAGCGGGAATTCCGCGCCGGGCACCTCGCCGCGTCGCGCCGCAATTTTATGCGGGTCTACAACGCCACGCCCACCAGCAAGCTGGGTGTGCGCGCATTATTTCGCGCCGCCGATGCCCAGTACGCGCGATTGCGGCGGCAGGATGCCAAAAATTACCATGGGGTGATCATAAACTATCGCAGCGCAATTCGCGTGGCCAACGGCGTAGGCTATGACACGGCGCAGATTCCCCATGCGTTCTTTCGGATTGCACGCAGCTACCAGCACATGAATTTTCACAACGAAGCCAATATCCATTTTCGCATCCTGCAAGAAAAATTCACCGAGGATACCCTGTATACGAGCGACTCTTATTTCTACCAGGGCCAATCTTTCCTCCGTACGGGGAAATACAAGGAATCCATCGAGGCCCTGAACGAGTTCATCGAGCGGGATGGGGACCCGGAGCTCATACCCGCAACCTACTACGGCATTGGCGATGCGCTGTACAATTTGAAGCGCTTTACCGAAGCCAAGCGGGAATTCGAACGTGGGCGCAAGCTGGACCGGGACTTCCCAATCGAGCATCCGGTGTTGTTGTTCCGGATGGGGGAGACCTATTACGAGAATGCGGACTTCGACATTGCGCGCAGCTTGTACGGGGAACTGCTGGATCGGTATCCGTCCAAGCCCTACACCAAGCTGGTGGGGTTACGCCTGGGAGATTTTCTGCGCGAGGAAGGCAAAGAGTCGGACGCCCTGCGCATATACAGGCAGGTGGTGGAACAAGCGCCCCTCGAGATCAGGTTGCGCGGTAAATTGCGCATCGCCAACATATTCGCCAACCGCCCAGTGGGGGACGATTTCAAGAAGGCGCTGAAGGAGTATGACGAAGTAATCATCGAGGGAAAAACCAGTCCGGTCGTACGGGAAGCCATCATGCGCAAGGCGCTCACCCATACCATGCACAACCAGCCCCGCGAGGCCATCAGCACCTTTCAGTTGTTGTCGAAGAAATTTCCGAAGAGCCGCTACGTGCGGCAAAAAATCGTGGAAATCAACGTGCTGGAAAATCTGAAGTCGCTGGTGGATACACTGTTCGCAAATAAGGAATACTGGGAAGTCGTTAAAGTCTACACCAAGTACCGCAATCCGTATTTTCGGGATTTCCGTTTCAACTTCACTCTGTTCCAGGTTGCCCGCTCCTATCACTTCCTGGGGCTGCACGGCGAGGCTCTCCGGCTGTATAACGCCATTGGGGAGCGCAATCCGGCCGCCTTGAACTCCATCGTGGATTACCAGAGAGCCTTGGCTTATTCGGACAAGGACGATCTGGGCAAGGCCGAGGAAGCACTGCTAAAATACATCAAGACCTATCCCGAAGGACGCTACGTAACCGATGCGCGCATGCAGTTGGGGAAAGTCTACTTCGAGGGCCGGCGCTACCAGGACGCGCTGGACGCCTACCGCATCATCCAGCAGGAATTCGAGAAGACCGGCGGCGTCAACCTGCGCGAGGCACTGTCCGAGGTGTTCTACCAGTTGGGCAATATTCATAAGGAACTCGGTCAGCTCAAGGACTCGGTAGATGCCTTTCGGGCCGTGCTGGACAATTACCACCATCCTCTGCAAGGCGGTAACGTCCCGGATCACATCGTCCTCAGCCAATTCGCCGTGGGGGATGTGCTGTTCGACCTGGGGCAGGATCAGGAGGCCATCGCCGCCTATGAGCAGGCCATGGCCCGCTATCCGGAGCATTCCAAGTCTCCCTGGGCACGATTTCAAATCGGTCTCATTCACCGCCGCAACGGACGGGAACGCAAAGCGCTGGGCATTTTCAACGAGCTGGTGGAACTGGCCAAATCCCGGCCCGGCGAGCTGTGGGAAACCCTGGCCAAGGAGAACCAGCGCGATTTGGTGAACTCCCTGGGATTTCAGGACTACTTGAAGCAATGACCAGCAAGACGGCCCAATCCAAACCAGAAACCGGACAGCAGTTGGGCCTGCAGGATTTGCAGGCACAAGTAGAGACGCTACAACTGGAACTGGCCCAGAAGAATCTGGAAATGGCCCAGAAGGACCTGTTGGTGCACCAGGGCCATCAGGCTTTCCTGGAAGCCGCGGAGAAGTTGCAGTATTCCTACAAGCGATTGCAGAAAGAAGTCGCCGGACTCAACCTGGAACTGGACCAGAAGAACAAGGAATTGGAGCGCAACCTGATCGAACGGGACAAAGTCAAAAATTATCTGTCCAATATATTCGAGAGTCAGGCCAACGGCGTATTCGTCACCGATTTGCAAGGCCGGGTCACCTCGGTTAACCGCTCGGGCCTGCGCATGCTGGGTGCCAAGGCGCAGGCACTCACAGGGAGGCACATCAACAAGGTGCTTCGTTGCAAAGTCGTCCCCGCCAAGGCCGAGCCCATGACGGAATCCGGAGGCATGGCAGATTTTCAGCAGAGCATTACTTTCACCAGGGAGGACGGCGAGGCCCTCAAGCTACAAGCTTCGGGAACCGTGATGAACGGCGAAAACCAGCAGCCCCTGGGTTACATCGTCAATGTGCACGACGTTACAAAATTAAAGAGGCTGGAAGAGCATGCCGAGCGTCGTAACCGCTTTACGGCGATGGGGGAAATGGCGGCCAACATTGCTCATGAAATCCGCAATCCCCTGGGCA
Source organism: SAR324 cluster bacterium (assembly GCA_027297205.1). GTDB lineage: Bacteria > SAR324 > SAR324 > SAR324 > JACQKK01 > JAPUIH01. The sequence goes on from JAPUIH010000103.1 coordinate 12,798, forward strand.
GTATCGAGCTGTTCGCGTCGTTGGTGCGCAAGGGGCTGATGGAGGGAGACGAGCGGCTGGAGCTGGTTAACCATATCTCGACCGGTGTGGCCAGCATGAATCACATTATCTCCAACCTGCTCGAATACACGAAACCCCGCCCTGTGTCCCTGCAGAAGGTAAATTTGCATTATCATGTAAGCGAAGTGGCGGAATTCACCCGTTTCAGTGCTTCGCAGAACCAGGTGGACCTGAAGCTCGGGTTGAAGGCCAAGCGGTTTCATATCAACGGAGACCCTGAGCATTTAAAGCAGGTCTTCCACAACCTGATTCTAAATGCCGTTCAGGCCATGCCCGAGGGCGGCGGCCTGAACATCGCGTCGCGCGTCCGCACCCTGACCAGTCCGGGCCTGCTGCGCCGGTTTGGCGATGGCGTCGCAGAGATCCCCGGGAGGCTGGAGGTGGTGGAATTGAGTTTCAAGGACACGGGCATGGGCATGCCGGAAGAAGTTCAGAACCAGATATTTGATCCGTTTTATTCAACCAAAGCCAGGGGGACGGGGCTCGGGCTGGCGATCGTTCAAAATATAATTGAGTCCCACCATGGGATTATCGATGTTGAGAGCCGGAACCATCAGGGCACTACGTTTGTTCTGATGTTCCCCTTGCTCGGAAAGGAGAGGGCAGGCGCATAGCCGATAGCATGGAGCTTTCCGCGAAACCTGGACCCACACCATTGGAGGCATATGGAACCGATTTTGATCGTTGATGATGAAGTGGAAATGCGCATTGCCATGTCCGAAACGCTCAAGCATTCCGGATATCCGGTAGAGCTCTCCCACAATGCCATCGACGCTCTGAACAAGTGCAAGAAAAACTCCTACTCCATGGTCATCACGGATATGACCATGCCCAAACGCAGCGGAATAGAGCTTTTGAAGGATATCCGCAAGTTGAGCGACACCATGCCCGTGGTGATGGTCACCGCCTACGGTACGATCGAGACGGCCGTGGAGGCCATGAAGCTGGGCGCATTTGACTATATCCTCAAGCCCTTCAAATTCGACCTGTTTACTTTTGTAGTGGAACGCGCCTTGTCCATGGCCGAGGAACGGAAGAGCCGGCCCCAGAAAAAGCCGACCATTACCGAAATCAAGGGGCAGCCGGACAGCGGCCGGTCAAGGGAGATCGTCACGGCGGATCCGATCATTCAGCAACTGCTGGGTGTGGCGGAAAACATCGCCAAGAGCAAGGCCACGGTGTTGGTGCAAAGCGAGAGTGGTACCGGGAAAGAGCTGTTGGCACGCTACATTCATTTGCACTCCGACCGCCCCGACGGTCCCTTCGTGGCGGTGAATTGCGCCGCCCTGCCGGAAACCTTGCTGGAGAGTGAGCTGTTCGGTCATCGTAAAGGGGCTTTCACCGGCGCGATTCAGGACCACAAGGGCCGCTTCGAGCAGGCCAGCGGGGGCACTATTCTCCTTGACGAGGTCAGCGAATTGGCGCTGCCTCTTCAGGCGAAGCTGCTGCGGGTGCTGCAGGAGCACGAGGTGGACCGCATCGGTGGCAAGGAGCCGATCGCGGTGGACATCCGCGTGATTGCCACCACCAACCAGGATCTATTTGCACGGGTGGAGGAGGGCAGGTTTCGGGAGGATCTGTATTTCCGGCTCAACGTGATTCCACTCCAGCTGCCTCCCCTGCGGGAGCGCAAAGGGGACATTCCGCTCCTGTGCGACCATTTTGTGACTCTGCACGCCGCGCGCAATGGCCGCAAAGCGGTCTCCATTTCCGCGGCAGCCATGGAAGTACTCTGTCATTACAACTGGCGGGGCAACGTACGCGAGCTGGAAAACGTGATGGAACGCGCATTGCTGCTGTGCGCGGACAACGAGGTACAGCCGCAGCATCTGCTGATGGGGCAGGCGACGATCACTGACGTGGCGGCCCTGGTACTGCCCAAGGGTAAAGGCAAGACCAAGGGCAAAGCGGAGGCCGCTCCGGCGCCCGCCGCCGCGGGCAGCAACGGCAGCAAGCCTCTGGGGATCGGCGTGGGGATGTCCATGCGCGAAGCGGAGAAAAAGCTGATATTCGAAACCCTGCGGGAACTGAAAGGCAACCGCACGCAAGCCGCCAAGATGCTTTCCATCAGCATCCGCACCCTGCGCAACAAACTCAGCGAGTATGCCGGCGAAGGAGAAAAGTTCGATTTCGATAAGCAGGATTGAGCCGCATGCGAGCACCAGAAGTGGATTGGCCTGCGGCCTGAAATCACCAGGGACTCGGGCGGGCTCAGAAATACATCAGTAGCGAGAGCGTAACCGCCGATCCAAAGGGATGATTGAAACCGCGCTCCACGGTTTCGGCCTGCACCTGCACCTGGTATGGAAAATCGACCGGTCCCTGCTCCAAATCAAGCAGATTGCCAAAGCCCAACTGCAGGCGCAACGTCTGGGAATTCCGTTTATCCGACAGACTCTCATTGTCAAGGCGATTGGCCCGGTCTACGGCCCGATCCAGTTCCAGGCCGTAAAACACCGCCCCTATTTCCTGGCTCCAGTTTAGTTTCAGTCTCACCTGATTGCCCGGAGTAAGAACCTGATTTGTGCCGGAAGTGGTTTCGACGGAGCGTTTTAGTCCCATCCGCAGCAATACTCGCAGGTCGAAGCGGCTGCGGGGCAGGGAAGTATAGCGCGTATAGTGAGCGAAAATGAACACACGCCGTACCGGCGGTCCCAGATCGAAGGTGGTTGAGTCGTGATAGGGGGTTTGCTGACCGGATCCGGGCAGGGAAAGCCCGTACCCCCAGATGAATCCGTTCCAATCTGAAAAAACGGGGCGGTGCATATTGACAAGATCCACCTGCCCGATGCCACTGATTTTGTCTGATTGCAGCCGCGCCACGGTGGCCTGGAGGTTGGCCGGTGCGGTGGAAAGCGAAGAACGCTGCTCCATCTGCAAGTACGGAATATTTAGGGACATGTTCCAGTTGTCGGAGAATCCGTAGGTGAACCGCAGATCGTGGCGCGTAATCTCCCGCTCAATGCTGCCGTTGATTTGGCTGCGATTGGACGCTTCAGGAATTACGTATTCTTTCAGCGAATTCTCTCGCTTTCCACGATCGATGGCCCGATCCTGAGTTTCCAGCCGCGAGGAAAATCGGGTGAACAACGTCCCCTCGGGCACAAACTCGTCGTCCACGCTGGCGAAAGCCAATACGGGCAGCAGTATTCCGGCAAACAGCAGGGCGCATGCGCGCAGGAAAGGGGGCAACAGGGAAGACCTCATAGGGTGATCCACCCCTTGTCCAGCAGGTCCCAGATTATGGCCTCCATGGGGAACCCCATCACAGTGCTGTAACTCCCTTCGATGCGCTCTACCATGGCACCGCCCATGCCCTGTATGGCGTAGGCGCCCGCCTTGTCCAGCACTTCAGATTGCGCGCTGTACCAGGCGATCCACTCCGCGGGAAGCTTCCGGAACGTGACCAGGGTCTCCGGCACCCGGATCAGGAAATCCCCGGTGCGGCTGTCGAGCAGGGTATAGGCGGAAAGCACGCGATGGGTATTCCCCGAGAGCCTGCCGATCATCTCGGCGGCATCCTGGTTGTCCCGTGGTTTGCCCATCATGTCTGCGTCCAGCACCACAACCGTATCCCCCGCCAAAATGAGATGATCGGCGAATCCGGCCTGGGCTTCCGTGGCTTTCTGCGCGGCCAGCCGCCGCACGTAGGCTTGTGGTTCCTCATGCGCCAGAGGCTGCTCATCCACCAGCACCGGATGAACGGTGAATTCCAGGCCGTATTGAGCCATCAGCTCCCGCCGCCTCGGAGAAGCGGAGGCCAGACAAATAGAACGTGTTTGTTTCATAACGAGCTGGGATGGCGGGACGCACGGGTAAGGATATTCTAGAGCCGCTGCCCCGCTCGGCTGGCCTGCGGAATTTCGTGTCAACAGCGTCTTGGGATAATCAGTTGTTAGGCGGGGAGGCTCCGCCTTCCGCATCGGCGGAGGGCGCTGGCCCAAACGCCGCTTCGAGCTCCCTTTGAAAATTGCGCCGGGATTCCTCAACGAATTCGAACCGTGGCAAGCGCGGCGCGAAGGCTTCGATGTGTTTATCATAAAATTGCAGAATTTTCTTGCCGATGGGCGCCGCGATCACTCCGCCAGACCCTCCATGTTCCACCAGTACCAGCACCGACACCTGCGGTTTGTGGGCGGGTGCGAAAGCCACGAACAGGGCATGAGACTTGAGCCGCTTGTCTTGCTGCGCCTCCTCGCTGATCTTCCGCCGTCCCTCGCGGCCCACAACCTGGGAGGTGCCGGTCTTTCCGGCCGTGACGAAATTCAGGGACCGTGCCCTGCGCGCGGTGCCCCGGCCTTCCACGGCCTGGATCATGCCTTCACGTATGGTGTCGAAATGCTCAGCGGCGATGGGGAGCAACCTGGTCTGACGCGGCAGTGCATCGGCGGAGATCGTGTCATACCCGTCCGGACTGACCACCTGCCGCAACAAGGTGGGCTTGACCCACAGGCCCCGGTTGGCCAGCGTATTCACATAGTTAATTAGCTGTATGGGAGTTACGCTGAGATAGCCCTGTCCAATGGAGACCGGCACCGTTTCTCCCATGTACCACTTTTCCTTCAATACGCGGAGTTTCCATGCCTTGCTGGGCAGGAGCCCTTCCTCTTCGCTATCGGTCTCCAGGTTGGTGGGTTGGCCCAGGCCGAAAAGCTTAGCGTATTGGCTGATGCGGTCCACGCCCAATTCCTGGCCGAGTTTGTAAAAATATACATTACAAGAGTAGGCCAGGGCCTCCTTGAGCGTCACATCCCCATGTCCGTCACGTTTCCAACAATAGCTGATCTCCCGGTTGAGCCGGAAATAGCCGGGACAATTGTAGATGCTCCCGCTGTCAATAATTCCCAAATCAAGACCCGCGGCGGCCAGAATCATCTTAAAGATCGATCCCGGCGGATATTGACCTTGGGTGGATTTGTTGATGAGGGGCTTGTCCTCCCCTCCGGTGAGCCTGTTCCAGTGCTTGTCCTTGATACCACCAACGAACAGGTTTGGGTCGAAGTCGGGAAAACTGTTCATGCTAAGGATTTCCCCGGTGCGCGGCTTCATGACGATTACTGACCCGTCCCTTCCGGCCATCAATGTGCGCACATAACGTTGCAAACGCAGATCGATGGTGAGCGTGATATCGTGGCCCGGCACCGGCCGCACGGGCTGGCCCATCACCCTCAGTTCACGCCCGACGTTGTCCACCTCCACCTGCTTGCCTCCATCCACCCCGATTAGCATATCGTTCAGCATGGACTCTATGCCCGACTGTCCCACGATACGCCCGGAATACAGTTTCCTAATGGGCAGATTTTTCAACTGGGACTCGTTGATCACTCCGACGTAGCCCAAAACATGGGAGGACAGAAACGCGGTGGGATAGAGCCGTTTGGATTCCACGGCCACGGAAATTCCCGGCAAATCCCCCTCATACGTGTCGATCAGGTCGGCGGTTTTTCGGCCGATATCCTTCAACAGCATAATCGATTTGAACTTGCGCTGGCTGCGGTTGCTGTTGGCCGTGGCCAGCAGATACTGTTGAGGCGCACCCGTCACCCGGGCCAGATTTTGCAGGGAGAGCGACAGGTCGGCGGCGTCTTCGGGGATAAGTTGTATATTGAAGGCTGGCCGGTTGAAGGCCAGGATTACTCCGTTGCGGTCGTAAATGATTCCCCGTGGCGCTTCCTGGGGTATGACGCGGATGCGGTTGCCCCTGGCGAGATCGGCGTAATACTGCCCGCTCACCAACTGTAGAAACCAGAGCCTGCCCAGCAACACCAGGAACAGCACCGCCAGCCCGGCTGCGATCACGGCCAGCCTGGTCCGCATCAGCTGGATCTCCTCGGTTGTCATTAATGAGTATCTCATGGCCGCGGACGCACCGATTCAGTGAATTTCAATAACCGCTCCAGCCAGATCAGCCCCCAAGCCAAAAATGGCGCGAGCACGGCGTGGTATATCGCGGCAGGCAAAACACGCTGCGACAGCCACTGCCACCAGGGTGCGGTGGAGTCTAGTATCTCAAAAATCGAGATTGATATCAGCCCTTCCGCCAGGGTCAATCCCGCCACCGAAACCATGGTAAACCAGAGCGTGTTCTCGTAAATGGCGCTGCCTACATATATTGCCAGAAAAGAAATGATGAAAAAGCTAATCCCATATACCCCGAGCATGCCGTGGGAAAAAACATCCAAGGCGATTCCCACCGCAACACCGTAGACGAACAGCCAGGGAGACATCCAGCGCAAGCCCAGCACCAGCACCGTCAGCAGAAACAAGTTGGGCTTGATCCCAAATATGGACAGATAAGGAATCGCCGTAAGCTCCAGCCAGAACGAAGCCAGGCCGATGGCTGGGTAAATCCATGCTCTCATGGGTTGCTGAAGAACGGTTGTCCGGAGTCGTTCTTATCGACAAGAATGACGTAGACCCCCTCGATCTTGTTGAAGGCCACTACCGGCTGAATGGTGGCGGTCTGAAACAACTCATGTTGCTCGCGGGCCACGCCGGTGACTATTCCGACCAGCAATCCTTTGGGAAATATTCCCGCCAGGCCGCTGGTAATCACACGGTCCCCCTGTTTTACGTCGGCTAGCATGCGGATCCGTTCCATGCGCAGGCTGGTTCCCTGGCCCAACACGATGCCCCGGTCGGGCGCCTTGAGCCGCAGGGAGCCGCCTCCGCCTTCAAGAATCATCCTTTCCCGAGAGCGCTGGAGTATCACCGGGAAGCGGTGCCTGCGGTCCACGATCAATTGCACCACCGATTGCAGGGCCGTCACGGACTGCACCCTGCCCACCACACCCTCGCGCAGCACGACGGGGAAATTACGCCGAATTCCCGCCAGATGGCCCTTATTGATCAGCAGCGCATGATGGAAATTGTCCAGAGACTCCCCAACGACCTCGGCATAGACCCGCACCTCCGGATCGGCTTCCTTGAACTTCAACTGCTCCCGCAGAATGTCAAATTGGATTGCGCCGTTGATGTAGTGGTTCAGTTCCTCCTTAAGAGCCTGATTCTCCAGATTCAACTGCTCGTTTTCCGCCTTCAAACGGACCAGAAAGACGTAACGATCGAATATCCCCGAGAGCCAACTCGCGGTCTTGGTAAATCCTGCCTGGAAGGGATAGGCCACGGCATTGACGGTCTCATCCACGATACGCGATCTGGTGGGCCTTGCTCCGTACACGGAGAGCACCACGATCAGCAGGATCAACACGCCTACCGCCGTGAATAGAAGCCGATTGCGTCTGATGAGTTCGATCATTGCACAAGGCTGGATTTACCATATGACCGGCAAACTGTTCCGGCCTGAATTTGACAGCTTGGATTTGGCCCTCGAAACGGAATTCATACAGCCAATTTACCGCTTCCGTTTCCTGCAAGTATTTTCCGTGCGCCATGCACACTGGCATTAAGTGGATCGTTGGCCAGTTTGAAACACAGGCCCGTGCGCTCGCTCAGGTATTTGGACAGTCCCGGCAGCATCGCGCCACCTCCCAACATTGTCACACCGTTCCTGGCAATGTCCCCCGCCAGTTCGGGGGGCACGTCCTCGAATCCCCGCTGGAAGGCCAGGATCAACCGCTCACACGCATCCACCAGCAGATCACGGATTTCATTATCCTCTAGGGAAACTTTCTTGGGCTCGTCGGTGCGCTGCTCGCGCCCTTCAATTCGTATAAACGCAGGCTTATCCATGGGATACGCGGAGCCCACCGCCAGCTTGATCTGCTCGCCCTGCTCCAGAGAAATCTCGATCCCGTAACGCTGCTCCACGTAGGCGCGGATGGCGGAGTCCAGCTCCCGCCCGCCGAAGTCCTCCTGCCACCATGCGGCCAGATCTCCCATGGAAAAGATTGCAAAGGAGGTCTTGCCGCCCCCAATGTCGATCAACATCTGGCCCAGAGGCGGATCCACCCCCAGCTCGCAACCGATGGCCGCGGCCAGCGGCGCCTGCAACAAGTATTTGCGGCCAAAACCCACATCCACCAACAGAGCCCGCAACCGCGCGATTTCTTTCTGCTCCAGTTGTGGCGGTACCAGCAGCGCGCCCACATTGCGGAGCGCAAGAAAGGCCCAGCGGTTCCCGGTCTTCCTGATCACTTCCCGGAGCAGCTTCTCCATCGCGTACTCGTCGGTCACCCGTCCGTGTGTTACCGGGAATACGATTTTTTCGAGGATGGTCTTGTCCTGCCGTTTGCGGGAGTGCCCGGCGCCCTTGGCGACCGGAGGTGCGGCAACGAAATCTCCATTGCGGACGCAGACCAGCGAAGGCACTCTCAGCAGATGCGGTTTCCGGTTGGAAACGACCACGGTGTGGGAGGAGCCAATGTCGATGATCAGTTCCCGCCGTAATGTCATTCCTAACTTCAAGGGCCTTAAATCCATGTTAAATCAGTGGATACCCCTTTCACATACCTATCATTCCCCCTGATTGAAGACAAGGCGCTCTATACCTGGTGGGGCGCCTTAACCGCTGCCAGAAGGGCCAGACCCACCGCCCAGGCGCCGAGTCAGCGGTTCCCGGATTTCCCGGTGCAGGCTTGACAGACCAGGAGTTTCCCCTAATATGCCTTCTTTGGTACTGGTACTGGCGAGATAGCTCAGTTGGTAGAGCAGGGGACTGAAAATCCCCGTGTCCACAGTTCGATTCTGTGTCTCGCCATTACCGATCCTCCCCCAGCATCCAATCATATCAATAGGTTGAATGTAGTGTCCGAAACAGGTCTTTTGGCTAAGCAGTAGGCTCTGTGTAATTCCTGTGTAATTGAGTCAAGAAATTCGGCTAAGAGACCGCGTATCTCTCTTCCAGCTTGTCCATAGCGGCTTGTATGTGCTCCCCGTTTTGATGGGCGTATCTAACGACCATTTCTAGCGTCTTGTGCCCAGATATTCGTTGTACCGTCGGAAGGTCTACGCCTGCCTGCACCAAGTGGGTGATGGCGGTATGCCGTAGCGTATGACGGACAACAACCTTTGAATCAAGCCCAGCCTGTTCCACAACCCTCCGAAAGGATTTCTCGATTGCCGTGATGTGCCCGGATTCGGATGTGGCCGAGG
>JAPUIH010000104.1 GCA_027297205.1 SAR324 cluster bacterium
AAGCTTGGGGCCTGGGGTGCACTGAGCCCAAAACCGGAGAGAAAGGGGAAGAGGGGCTCGATCATGGGCAACACATGCGCGCCCTCGGCGATAAGATTGCCGCGGCAGAACTCGCATTCCAGGCCCAGCCCTTCCACCTGCTCGTTCTGCTTGCCGGGAAAGCGGCACACAAAGCAGCGCGGAGCTTCCTCGAAGCAGGGCTTGCAGACCTGGTGGCCGTAGTCGTTGTAGAAGGGTTGATCCTCGGGGATGGCGCTACGGCATAAATAGCAGATCATGATTCCCCCGGTAACGCATCCCCGCCGGATGAGATTGCCGCCACTTGTTTCCTGGCCCAACGCAAGGCTTCCTCGAGAGTGGCCAGACTGCCATCCAGTTGCAGTTGAAAGGCCTGCTTGAGCAGCATGCCCATCGCCGGACCGGAAGGAAATCCTTCCTCCTGCAGATGGCGGCCCTTGAGAATCGGCTCCGGCGGCCCGGACAACACACCCAGGGCTTGCGCTTTTTCCAATAGCCAATCGCCCGCTGGATAATCCGTCTCTGCGGCTGTCCCCGGCGTGCTTGCGTAGTACACCGCCCGCGCCAGACGTTCCAGCAGGGGCATGGAGACCCGCAAGGCCAACCGCCGCAGCTTGCCATCGGTCTGCGCCCCGCGCTTCCGGTACAGCTGGCCCGGCTGGTCCCATTCCCGCACCAGCGCCATCACGCCGTCCAGCACGGCAGTTTCATTGGTGAGGCGCTGCAGGAACATCATGACAGGCGCCGCCGGATCGGCTGCGGCGCCCCCTCCGCTCTCGGCGGCGAGCTGGCTGAAGCCATGGCAGAGCGCGGCCAGCATGAACACCAGGGCCTCGCGCTCCCCTGCTCCCCGCAGGATCGCCGCCTGATCCACCGCGGCCAGAGTGACGTTCCAGGGGGAAAGGGTGCGCCCCGCTTCCGCTGGAAGTTTAAACAATGCCGCCAATTCCGGGAAGGCCTTGAGCACGCCCAGGGGTTCGGCGTAAGCGAGACCGTGGGAAGGCGCGGGGGAGCGCAGGAGCAGTTTCTTGAACTCCTCGCACATGCGCTCCCGGGGCAACTCGCCCAGAGGCTGCTCCCGGCAAACGGCCAGGGTCTCGGACGCTATGGTGAGGCCGAACCTGCCCGCGAACTGCATGGCCCGCATCACCCGCAGGGGATCTTCTCCAAAGGCCGCGCCGACATGTTGCAGAATGCGCTGATTGAGATGCTCTTCTCCGCCAAAAGGATCAAGAAAAGCCTGCTCCAGCAGGGCGTAACCCATCGCGTTGATGGTGAAATCCCGCCGGGCGGCTGCCTCTTCGAAGCTCATGGTGGGATCGGTATGCACCTGGAAGCCTGTATGCCCTTTGCCGGTCTTGCGCTCCCGGCGAGGCACGCTCACGTCATATTCCGCGGCTGGAGTCACCAGCTTGAGCACACCGAAATGCCGGCCCACCTCGTGCACCGGCCCGAATTTTTTCAGGAGTTTGCTCAGGCTGCCCGTTTCCAGCCCGAACACTTCCAGGTCGAAGTCCTTGCCGCGCGGCTGCCCCAACAAATAGTCGCGCACCCAGCCCCCCACCAACACGGGACGGCCGCCGGCCTGGCCAATGGTCTCGCCGATCCGGAGCAGTTCGCCGGGCAAGGAAAAGCTGTGTTTGGAGGGGTTCATGGCTTTCATTTTGCGGCGAACGGCAATTTCAACTGGTTGCGGGACAGCCGCCAGGGACCGCCCGCCTATGATTTCTGTAGCCGGGACCGCCCGGCTATGATTTTTGTTGCCGGGCCAGCCCGGCTATGGTTGCTGTTCCCGGGCTTGGATGTGGAAGCGCAGCCGCACGAGGTCTTCCACCCCAACGGTGCCGAGATAGGCGCTGAAGGGTTCGATCCCGAATTCCGACTGTAACAATTCCACTTCCCCATCGGCGGTCAGGGTATTCCCGGAAATCTCGACCCGCACCGGCACCGCCACGTTCCGCACCGTGCCTTTAATACGGATTTTCATGTACACGGTCAGGTGCGGCAAGTTGCCTTCCACCCACGCGGTGGTGACCTCGATGTTGGGAAAGCGCCGCATGTCCAGCTGCCCTGGGCCCAGCATGGTCGCGCGGATTTCTTCCCGATCGCCGGGCGCCAGCTTGCCCCTAAGATTCTCCCTTGCGCGATCGTCCAGTTCATCCACCTCAAAAGAGGCCAAGGGCACGGTGATACGGACTTTGCTGGCGGCGATGCCTTCTTTACTCAAAATCACCCTGCCGCGGGCATTTCTGGAGACCAGCACATGGTCATGGGCAAAGGCGGAGAATACGCCCCGCTTGAAAAGCAGAACCACGATCTCGCTGTGGGCGCCATCGATCAGGAACACCCGCGCCCCCTGGTCTTCCCGTGCCGTCAGCGGCGCCGTGGCGCCCAATAAACCAATGCCCAGGCAAATCAGCCGAACCCATGGACAAAGTTTTGACAACATATGGCCGACCACCCTCGCACCATTGGCGTGGGTGAAAATAAGGGGTGCGGCGGAGACTAATCCGCCGAGTGGCGCCGCAATGCAGGCTGTCTCAACTATGACCCATCGCCCCAGGGCTGTCAAAAGCAGCGAGTAATTCAGAACGAGTT
>JAPUIH010000105.1 GCA_027297205.1 SAR324 cluster bacterium
ATTGACGACGATCAGCAGTTCCGTAACACCGGCTTTCCCCAGGGCCACGGCCATCCTCTCCATAATAGGCCGTCCCGCTACCTGAATCATAGGTTTGGCGCGGGTTTCCGTGAAGGGATGGAGCCGTTCAGCGGCGGAAGCGGCAAGTATGACTGCTTTCATAAGGTCGTTTGTGTTCTGATTGCCACAGGCACTGTGGCGTAAATTTCTGCCTTAGGGGCTCGCTGCACCGGATACTTTCGCCCACATGCGGTTCACGACCTGCTCCTGGGACAACTGCGACGTGTCGATTACCTCGGCATCCGGCGCTGCTTTCAGGGGCGCCACATCCCGCGACTCGTCCCTGCCGTCCCTTTCCCGCAACGCTTCCCGCACGGCGGCCAGGGTGAGCGCCGGGTCATCCGCCTGTTGCTCCTTGAAGCGCCGTTCGGCCCGCACTTCCTCGCTTGCGGTCAGGAAAAATTTGTGCGTGGCGGCGGGAAATACCACCGTGCCTATGTCCCGGCCTTCAAGAATCACGCCAGAGTAGCTCTGCTCCTCTTCGATCCGGCGCACTGTATCCCGCTGCACCTGATCGGCCCGCTCGCGCACATCAGGATAGGCGCTGATCAGGGAAGCGGCCTTGGAATTTTCTTCCGTGTGCAGACCATCGGCCATGGGCGCATCGTTGATCCACAGACTGCCCGAGGCATCGATACGTACATGGAATGGATCGAGGGCCGCCAGATTGGGCTCATCCTGCGGGCTCCAGCGCGGTTGGGCATTATGCAGCATGTACCAAGCCATGGCCCGGTAAATCATGCCGGAAGAGAGGAAATAATACCCCAGGCGCTCGGCCAGGGCATGGGACACACTGGACTTTCCCACGCCGCCGGGGCCGTCGATGGCAATCAGGTTAATGGGTTTTCCCTGTTTCACGTGAAACATTCCTTCCTATTGACGGGATTCGGTCTTTCTTCCGCCCGCATCATCTATCTAATTGATCCGAATTCGCGAATCCAGCAAAACTTATGAATTTACCCCTCAAAGCCATGTTGCGCCTACGTTTGAGGCCGATTGCGGCCCTTGACATCGCTTTCGCATTTCCCCTATCCATGAGTTGTTGCGGGCGTAGCTCAGTTGGTAGAGCATCAGCTTCCCAAGCTGAGGGCCGCGGGTTCGAATCCCGTCGCCCGCTCGCGAATAGGCAAGCAGCCACGGATGGCAACATGGATTGTTCGCAACGGAATGCTGCATAAATGATCAACATCGCCATATTGTCCGCCAAGGGGGGTACGGGAAAAACCACTCTGGCTATTGCCCTGGCCCACCAATACGCCGTATCCAATCCCAATCGGGAAATCGTCCTGATAGATGCGGACAACCAGGGCAACGTTGGGATCTCCCTGGACCTGAAAACGGAAAACACCCTGGGCGCCTACCTCTTCCAGGCCACGGACACCCTGGATATGGTGCAGTACAAGCCTTCCGCGCCGTTCTTCGTGGTCGATTCGGGCAGGATGCATCTGTACGAGGCGGAAAAGCGCATTCACCGCATGGACGCGCCTGTGGATTATTTCCGTGAACACCTGCTGCAGGAGTTCAGCGCCAATTCCCTTCTTATCTGGGATCTTCCGCCCACCCTGTCCATTATCAACGACAATGTGCTCAACGTCGCCGATTTTGTGATCGTTCCGACCCATACGGACTATCTTTCACTGACGGGCATCGGGAATCTGCTTTCCTATTTGGAACACTTCCGCAAGGAACATCCGGTGAAATGCAGGCTGTTGGGAATCGCCATTACTCTGCACCGGGAGCATGTCACCCAGAACCGGCTTAACCGCGAGTCCCTGGAAGCCGCCTTTCCGGACCTGATGTTCCGCTCGAAAATCCCCTTGTCCACGGCCATCGCCACCACCGCGCAAAATCACCGCACGCCCCTTGAGGCGTCGGAGCCCCGGGCGAGGCAGGCCTACACGAGCCTGGTGCGCGAAATTCATCAACGCATGCTTAAATTCCAGGAGGAACATGGCTAAACGGATTCTTTCGGCCGATTCTGCATTGATGCCCGGCGCCCAGGCGGCCCTCTCAACTTCCGTGCGCACGGAACATCGCGGCGAACTGATGAAAGTGCTTGAAGAACGCTGGAAACACAACCTGTCCGGGCAGGTGGGCAGCCCGCTCTTCGATTGGGAGGATCAGCGCGAAATGCGCGAGGAGATTGAGTTTGTCAATCGCGCGCAGACCACCTTGGATGAAGCGGCGGTGAAGCTGGCGCCCTCCCTGCTGCGCATCGTGCTCACGGTGAAAGCCCACCTGCCCACGCCGCGGGAACAGCGGACTTTTCTGGGCGAGCACCTCAGGCTCGATTTCCGGCGGGTTTCCGAACTGTGTATCGTGGCCGACTCCTTTGGGCTGCTCGATGCGGAGTACCGCAAGAAAGGCGAGCGGGAAATCGAAAAGTACGGCTGGAGCAACGCTCTTAAGCTGGCCCCTGTGCGCGACCCCTACGAGCGGCGGGATATCTGGGAACGCGCCTGTAATGGCAAGGCCAACGCCAGTTACCGGGAGGTGCTGGAGGAAATTCGGCGCTTCCGGGAGCGCAAGCTGATCGCGCCTCTTATCGGGCGGGAGGACCTCGAGGCACGGCTGGGGGCGGCGCGCAGGCTGTTTTCACAGTTCAATGGCGCCGCGGCGGAACTTTCCTCCAGGGATGGATTGCGCTCTGCGCTGGAAGGACTGGAAGAATTGCAGAAGGAACTGGCCCAACTGAAGCGGGCCATGAAGGAACGCTACGAAACGGTGGAAATTGAGGAACTGGCGGCCAGCGCCTGAGATAATTACGCTCAAACCTCTCCGGTCAGGTTCTGGTAGGCGGTCATCAACTCCAGGAATTTTTCCGGGTCTCCACCCACATCGGGATGGTTGCGCTTGGCCTGCGCGTAGTAGGCCTTGCGGATTTCTTCCTTGTTGCCGGTGGGCGCGATGCCGAGCAGTTTGAAATCCGCGGTCTTATCACGGCCCTTGCGCGCTCTGAGGTCAATGATCCGTCCGCCATAGACCTTCTTCCACTTGTTCCAGTCGTTGCGGAAATTTGCTTGCTCCTGCGCCTGCTGCTGACTGGGGGCAGGCTGTGGCTCCTCCTCCTTGGGGGGAACACCGCCGTATTTGCGCAGCTTTTCCAGATGCTCCTGAAGCTTGCGCTGGGTCTGCTGCCTGATTTGACTGTCGATATTTTCGTCTGTCATGGTAGCGGCACCAATTTCACCCCGATGCCTGCGCGGCGCGTAAATTGGCCACCGCGGCACCGGGTTGATATTATACTATAGGATTCTTATCATTGTGAAATATGCGCGGCTGGTATGCGGCGTTACAGGCGTTTCAATCCATAGCACCCAAAAGGAATTATCATGGAAGACCTGAAAATGAAAATCGAAGAAATCAAGGTCAGGCAGGAAGCCATCGAAGGGTATCTTTGACATCCCCGAAAAGCGTAATAAGCTGCAAAAACTGGAAGCGCAATCCAGCAAAGAGGAATTTTGGTCCCAGCCGCGAGGGGAACGCACGGTGGTGTTGAAGAACATCCGCCGCCTCAACGGGCTGGTGGAAGATTGGCAATCCTTCCAGGACGATTTGGAAGAACTGGAGACCGGGCTGAGCCTGATTCAAGAGGAAAACGATCCTGAGTTGCTGGCGGAAATCCAAGAACTCGGGGCAAACCTGGACAAACGGCTGAGCACCCTGGAGGTCACCAACCTGCTGGGCGGCGAGCAAGACCAAAGCGGCGCGATCCTCCACGTTCACTCCGGGGCGGGCGGCACGGAATCCGCCGACTGGTGCCAGATGCTGTTCCGCATGTACCAACGCTGGTCGGAAAGTCACGGCTATAAGATCACCACCCTGGATTATCAGCCCGGCGAGGAAGCGGGCATCAAGTCCGTCACCCTGACCATTGCCGGGGACTATGCCTACGGCAATCTGAAAACCGAGGTGGGCGTGCACCGCCTGGTGCGCATATCGCCATTTGATCAGGCGCGGCGCCGCCACACCTCCTTCGCCTCGGTATTCGTGTATCCCGACGTGGAGGACGATATCACCGTCGAGATCAACGAGGCCGATCTGCAGGTGGACACCTACCGCGCCCAGGGCGCGGGAGGCCAGCATATCAATACCACCGATTCCGCCGTGCGCATCACCCACGTTCCCTCCGGAATCGTGGTGCAGTGCCAGAATGAACGCTCCCAGCACAAGAACCGCGCAACAGCCATGCGTGTGCTGCGCGCCCGCCTGTACGAGCGCGAGCTAAAGGAGCGGGCATCGGAAAAGGAAAAACTGCATGCGCAGAAGCAGCAAATCGCCTGGGGCAGCCAGATTCGCAGTTATGTGCTGCACCCCTATCAAATGGTGAAGGATCACCGCACGGATACCGAAACCGGCAACGCCCAGAAAGTGCTGGACGGCGACCTGGACGAATTCATCGAACAGGCGTTGCTGAAAAAAGTCGTTTAGGACAAAGACCGCAACCATGGCAAAAACCCAATCCGCCAATGCCCGCGTTCCGGCCCCCCGGGCCGCACCGCCGGTACCGTCCGCCGAGCGGCGGCTCGTATACCTGGAAACCCTCGGGTGCGCCAAGAACCGGGTAGATTCGGAAATTATGCTGGCGGCGCTGGAGCGCGGCGGCTACGGCTTTACGACGGAGCCGGCGGACGCCCAGGTGATAATCGTCAATACCTGCGCGTTCCTTACCTCCGCTTCGGAGGAGTCCATAGAACGCATTCTCGCCCTGAGCGATTTCAAATCCTCCGGAGCCTGCGAGAAACTGGTTTGTGCGGGTTGCCTGAGCGAGCGCTACCGGGAAAGCCTGCTGGATCAGATTTCCGAACTGGACGGCCTGCTGGGCTCGAGCAATTTTCAGCAGATCCCCCAATTGCTGGACGATCTTTACGACGGCCGCGCTGGCGCCCGCGTGCATCTCGGCAAAAAACCCCATTACGCCCATTACGAAAACCAGGAACGGCTGCAGAGCACGCCCGCCCCCTACGTTTACCTGAAG
>JAPUIH010000106.1 GCA_027297205.1 SAR324 cluster bacterium
TGTGCTGCACACCACCGGGGGCTACATGGTTTACACTTCCCTCACCCATCAGCATGTTTTCGACTATCAGGACGGGGACGTATTCTGGTGCACGGCGGACATCGGCTGGATCACCGGCCACAGCTATATCGTGTACGGCCCTCTGGCCAACGGCGCGATCAGCGTAATGTTCGAGGGCCTGCCCAACTATCCGGACGCGGGCCGCTTCTGGGACGTGGTGGACAAGCACCAGATCAACATCTTCTACACGGCGCCCACGGCTCTGCGCGCCCTGATGCGTGAGGGAGACGATCATGTCACGAAGCGCAAGCGCACTTCCCTGCGCCTGCTCGGTACGGTGGGCGAGCCCATCAATCCGGAAGCCTGGCTCTGGTCTCACCGGGTGGTGGGGGAAAGCCGAATTCCCATTGTCGACACTTGGTGGCAGACCGAAACCGGCGGCATCCTGATAACTCCACTGCCCGGCGCGACATCCTTGAAGCCCGGCTCGGCCACACGGCCTTTCTTCGGCGTGCGGCCGGTAATCGTGGACAACGACGGCAAGCGGCTGGAAGGGGAGGCCCGGGGAAATCTGTGCATGGAATTTCCCTGGCCGGGGCTGATGCGCCGGGTGGTTGGAGATCCAGCGCGTTTCAAAAACACCTACTTCGTTCAGTATCCGCCCTATTACTTTACCGGGGACGGCTGCCGGCGGGATGCGGACGGCTACTACTGGATTACCGGCCGGGTGGACGACGTGATTAACGTATCGGGCCACCGCTTGGGCACGGCGGAGGTGGAATCGGCCCTGGTGGCCCACCCCTCGGTGGCCGAGGCGGCGGTGGTGGGCATGCCCCACGACATCAAGGGCCAGGGCATCTACGCATACGTTACCCTGCTTCAGGGTGTCACCGAGTCGGAGGAGTTGCGCGGTGAACTGGTGCAGCACGTGCGCAAGGAAATCGGCCCCATCGCCTCCCCGGATGTGATTCAGTGGGCGCCGGCCCTGCCCAAGACCCGCAGTGGGAAGATCATGCGCCGCATTTTGCGCAAAATCGCGGCGGATGAGGTATCGGATATTGGTGATACCTCCACCCTGGCCGATCCGACCGTGATAACCAACTTGGTGGACAATCGGGCGACTTCCTAGATTCACGCACGGGCTCCATGCCCTTTCCGCGGACAATCCGCGGGATTGGCACGGTGACAGTCAAACGTAGCCGCACTCCCTCAGCAAGCGCGCGGCATGGGCTGCTTGCTCTCCCGCGTCCATCTCCGCGCCCAGCAGTGTCCCTCCGCTCGAGGCGGGCAGGGCGACCATGGCATTGATCCGCTCTTCGGCAGGAAGCGAATCCGGGGGTACCGTGTAGCGCTTCACCCGTGGCACGGGCGGGCGCAGGATCGTCATGCAGCCCGGCAGCTGCGCTTCCCCTGCCGGGAGCGAGGGAATCCCGGCCCGCAGAGCGGCCAGCCAAGCCGGAAGAGAGGGATAAGGGATTGGCGACTGTTGTGCGGCCAGGGTCACCACCGCACCCAGGGCCAACGCCATCTCTTGGGAATAGCCCCGCTCGATCTTGACCCGTACCCGCCAGCCGGCCCCTCCCGGGGCGATTTCCACTGCCCGATGGGCCAGGGGTGCGCCCAAGGCCTGTGCCAGGAAGGCGCCAAAACATTCATGGCCGCCATCCCGGCTTTTGTCCCCGGCCAGCACTATCTTTGGTGCAAGGGGTGCGATTACTTCCGCGGCGGCCCTCGCCAGAAAGCCGGTGCGGCCGGCCGAGCCATCCTGACCGTCTTCTCCGTCCCAGTCTTCCCGCCATATCCTCAGCGCATCTGCGGCGCCCATCGCCAAAGCCTTCCGCAGCAGGGGCTCCCAGGATCGAGGACCCACCGCAAGGGCGGTTACGTGAAGGGGGGATTCCCCGTGCGCCAGGGCCAGTGCTGTCGCCAAAGGAGCAAAGTCCTGGGCCCCTTGGGCCGCAAGTAAATCGTCTTGCTGTATCCGTTGTCCGCCATCCGTGAGTCTGAGAGGAATATCCGTGCGGGTGCTCGCCTTGAGACAGACCACAATCGTCATCACCACTTACCGGGACGGTGGGAGCGGGCGCTCCATGGAAGATCGTTGCGCTCCGGATTCTGCATTCCTTCAGGCGCAACCCGTAATTTGTCCCCTGACCGTGCTAGGGGGTGTCCAACGCTTTCTTGATCCGTGCCACGATATCCGGAAAACTGGACTTGTCCAGCAGCCCGAGGGAAGAACGTTGTATATACGCTCTCGCTTCGCCGCTTAAATTTACCGCGCTCATACAGACTACGGGCAGCTCAGCATGCTCGGAACTGGCGCGGATATTTTCCAGGATTTTCATACCATCGGAGTTGGGCAACATGATGTCCAGCACGACCCCGTGTGGGGCCTCCCGCTTCAGGATATCCATGGCCACACTCGCGCTCTCAGCCTTGTGCACCTGAATGCCCTCCCGGCGCAACAGTACGTCAAGCAGTTCCAGAATATCCGGAACGTCATCGATCACGAGCACGGATTTGGTCATGCGATAAAATCTCCGATTCCATAGAATAATTTGGGGCGGCCCGTCATGCCATCCCGCTTGCACGCCTTACTTTCCTTTGCGCCAGCTTTTCGCCAGGTCGATTAACAATCCCACACCGACCCCGGTGGCCCCCTCGTATGGGATATGGCCAATGCCTTTCACCCCCCATGCGGTGCCGGCAATATCAAGGTGCACCCAGGGCACCTCGCCCACGAAATGCTTTAGGAACAGCCCAGCCGTAATGGCGCCGCCTTCCCGCGGACCGATATTTTGCAGATCGGCGTACTTTCCCTTCAACGCTTCGGCATATTCCGGGAAGTTGGGGAGTGGCCACACCACGTCGCCGCTGGCCTTGCCCGCCCGCACCACCTGATCCAGGAACTTCTCCTCATTGGTGATGGCGCCCGTCGCATAGTGACCGAGGGCGATTACGCAGGCCCCGGTGAGGGTGGCCAGATCAATCACCGCGTCCGGCTTGAATGTCTTAATGGCGTAAGCCAGGGCATCGCCCAGGACGAGCCTTCCTTCCGCATCCGTATTGAGAATTTCCACGTGTTTGCCGGCGTAGGACTTGAGTATATCGCCCGGCTTGACTGCATTGCCATCGGGCAGGTTCTCGCAGGCGGGAATTACCCCCACCACATTGACCAGGGGTTTGAGCGCGCCGATGCCGTCCATGGCGCCCACCACCGCCGCGGCCCCGCACATATCGAACTTCATCTCGTCCATGGCTTGCCCGGGCTTAAGGGAAATCCCCCCCGAATCGAAAGTGATGCCCTTGCCAACGAAGGCCAGAGTGCCCTTGGCGCCGCGCGGCCTGTACTCCATCAGAATCAGTTTGGGAGGCTGGCGAGAGCCCCTGGCAACGCCCATGAACATGCCCATGCCGAGTTTTTCCAGCTCCGCTTGTTCCAGTACCCGCAGCTTGAGCCCGCGCTTTCTGGCTACCTGCCGGGCTTCCTTGGCCAGCTGGGTCGGCGTCATATAATTTGGGGGTTGATTGCCCAGGGTGCGGGCGAGGTTGACCGCATCGCCCCGGGCCGCGCCCTGCCGCACGGATTTGGCGCTGGTGATGCCATCCGGATCAAGCAAAGCCACTCGCGCCAGGCTCTTGCGGGGCTTCTTGCCGTTGTCCTCTTGGGTCTTGTACGGCTCAAACGTATAGCCGCCCAGAGCCATTCCCTCCGCAATAATCTCGCCGAAATCCTGCCGGAGGGAGGCCGCGCCGGTCTTGGGAATGACCAGTCCGGCCTTGTCCAGTTCCAGGCCCCGTAACGCCTTGGCCGCCGTCCCGGCGGCGCGCCGCAATTGCTCCCTGTCCAGCTTGTCCACCTCGCCCAGGCCCACGCAGAGCACCCGGGGAATTGTTTTCGAGGAAAGCGGCAGCAATTGGGTTTGTCCCGTCTTACCGGTAAAATCCTTCAGGGCGGCCAGACGCCGCACGTTTTCCCTCACTTCCCTCGTGGTAGCGGCTGGTGCCCGCACACGATCTTGGGGGAACAGCAGCACCAGGCAGCCAAAACTTTCCTTGCCACTAAAGGTACTGGCGTAACTGAACTCCATGCACGTTCCTTCCTGCAGACTGAGAGGGCGAAAGCCTAGAGTGCTTCCGTCCTGTATGATACGGTCAAGAAAATCGATAGGTTCACTGGGAAAGCTGCGCGGGAAGCGGGAATGAAACGTTTTCCGGCGCGACATCGATTTCCCGTATTCTGGCATTGAATTGCCCCGCCAGCCGGCTGACCAACTCCTGGACTATTTCCTCCGGCGCCGAAGCACCCGCAGTAACACCGATGCAGCGGGCGCCTGCCAGCCATTCCCCTTTCACTTCAGCGTGGGACTCCACCAGATAGGCCGGTACACCGCGCGCCCGAGCCACCTCGGCCAGCCGGTTGGAATTGGAGCTGTGTTGCGAACCCACCACCAAAATCAAGTCTGCCGTTTTAGCCAGGGCCTGTACTGCGTTCTGGCGGTTCTGGGTCGCATAGCAGATGTCTTCCTTGCCTGGGCTGGTCAATGCAGGAAAGCGCCGCTGCAGGACCTCTACAATGACTCTGGTGTCGTCCAGGGAGAGAGTGGTCTGGGTGAGATAGGACACCTTGCCTGGATCGACCACAGTGATCCGCTTAGCCTCCTCCACCGTGCCAATCACTTCGATTCGCTGCGGCGCCTCTCCCAGGGTTCCGATCACTTCAACATGCTCACGATGTCCGATCAGAAAGATCGTCCGTCCCTGCGAGGCAAAGCGCTTGGCTTCCACATGTACCTTGGTCACCAGTGGGCAAGTCGCGTCCACCACCTGCAAATCCCGGCCCCGCGCCTCCTCCCGCACGGCTGGGGAAACCCCGTGGGCGGAAAATATGGTATGCGCGCCTTCGGGCACATCCTGCAATTCTTCCACGAATACCGCACCCAGCTTCTCCAGGCGCGCCACCACATGCCAGTTGTGCACGATGGCGTGCTTGACGTAGACGGGTGCTCCGAATTTTTGCAGCGCAAGTTCCACAATGGCGATAGCGCGTTCCACCCCGGCGCAAAAACCCCGTGGCCGAGCCAACACAATTTCAACTTCTCCGTTTGGAGACTGGATCTCTTCCATCTTGGGATATCCGCAATGTCAAGCTCCGCCGGAACTGCCTGTTTCAGGCGTGCCTTCAGGCCGCCGGGGGAGTAAATCGGTCACCGTTCAAGGTATATGCAATGGGCAGCGGCATCAACCAGGAACAGCAGAGGGAGGGATATTACTTTGGAATTGCACACAGATACAGTCATGAGCAATGGAATCAATGGAAAACCCACCGCCGTACGAACCGCAGCCTTTGAGGCGCCCGCTCCTCAAGTACGCGGTTCCAAAACTCATGTTCCCGAGGCAGGTGTCACAGGCACCCGTCTCGCAGGGAAATGAAGCATGCTCAATGCTGTCGAAGCATCAAATTGTGGCACTAGCTGGCAAGGGCCGCGCGGGGCGATCGGACCGGATAAAGAGCGCCTTCCATGACCCTTCAATGGCCGATATCTGCGATGGCCGGCGCCGCATCACTTGGCGAAAGCGTCAAGGTGCCTGATTCCCATTTGCAGCCTCTTCTTTCGACTCCAGGGTGGGTTTCCCGCCGGAAGAAATGGCATGCAGCAACTCCCGCAACGGCGCAGCCGCAAGGGGCAGCCCAAGCCGCCCGGCCGCCCCGGCCTTGATTGCCGTGACCACAATCTGTTGCGGGAGTCCGTTATCCAGAATAACCACCGGCACGCTCTTGCCTCGGCGGCGTTTACGCAGGGCCCGCAACAGTTCCAGCCCAGACAGCTCCGGCGCATCCCACGGAGTGAGCACCAAATCCACCAGCTCCGCTGAAAGCATCGTGAGTGCCTGCGGCCCCGATTCCGCAACCAGAGTCCGCTCGAACCCTGCCCGCTGCAACTGCCGCTGGGCGCGTTTTTGCTCGAGTATCGCGGGTTCTACGATAAGCGCGGTGCGGAATTTCACTCTTGCCGGATCAGGTCAGGTCGTTTGCAGTAGCATGGAAGAAGCAAGGCACTGGGCCATATAAGCAGACTCCCGCTTGGCAGGCCATTCCATCCGAATCGGTTAGCGGTTGGCGATGATTATTCTTGCGATTACTTGTGATCAGATTGCGCCGATCCCGGGAGGAT
>JAPUIH010000107.1 GCA_027297205.1 SAR324 cluster bacterium
CGTGAACGCTGGTTCCGTTCCCGCGGTCCAGGTCAGGTAAAATTCGGCGTCGGAGGAAGTGCCATTGAAAAACAGCCATACTTGATAGGAATTTCCATCCGTTGACTGCTCGATCTGAAAGTGGGTGGGCTCCCCGGCGGCGGTTTCACCCGTGGGAATCGCCCCTTGTCCGATCAGTGGGGTGCCCTGTGCGGTGACTTGTCCAATTATGAAATCCGCCAGGCAGCTTTGGCTCTGGGAAAGACTAACCAGGTATTTCGTCATGGTGTAGCCGTTGCCGAAGGGATCCGTTTCCTGACCGAAGTCGCAGTTGGGCTCGGAGGTAGCGGCTCTCGTGAGGGCGCCCACCGCAGGTGATGAGGACGTGAGAGTAGACGGAAGTGTCATGGTAACGATTGGAGCGGAAATGCTTGCTGAACCGCCGCCGGTGCTGGCCGTGGTGGTCGAGCTATCGCTGCCGCAGGCCGCCAGCGAGGCGGCCAATAGGGCCCATAGCCCTGCCAAGAGTAATTTGCGAGCGTGTTTACCAATCATGATCAGCCCCTCAATTTCAGGTTGGACGATGCCGTCTCCCCAATCGGGTGGCGAAAGCAATCAATGATTCCTAAGTGTTGCGGCAATTTAGGACCTTGCTGGTTTCATGGAAAATTCGCAGGCTATCTTAGTGCATTATTGCACCTTTCGCGCCAGGAAATCCGCCGCATCGGCAATGTGAGCCCGTCTTAGCTACGGCCCGCGCCGGTGCCTTGGGATGGTATGCTCCGGCTAGGGACATAGGGTGTTGAAATGACGTTTGTTGTTCATGGGAGGCTGGCCAGGTCGGCTATTGCCGCCGCCGCGCGGGGTATATTTGAAGAAAATAAGGATTTGCTGCCGGAGAAGGTGACCGCACAAAATTGTCCCCGCCTTTGAGTGCTTATGGGGAATTGGGGCAATTTTTACCCCCTGTTCAGGGGTTTGCGGATTGGCCGGAGGAGGCGTTTACAGGCTCAGATTTTTGAACTGATCCAGGGCGCCGGGGTTGGCCATGGCGTCGCGGTTTTTCACCGGCTCGCCGTGCAGCATCCGTCCCACGGCCAGCTCCACTTTTTTGCCGTTGATGGTGACGGGCACCTCGGCGATCTGGCGGATCACCGCCGGAACGTGGCGCGGGGTGGCCTGGGCGCGGATGACGGCGCGTATTTCCTGCTCCAGGACGGCATCCAGGGTTTGGCCCTCGGAGAGTACCACGAACAGCACCACCCGTACGTCACCCTCGGCGCGCTGACCCACCACCAGGCTGTCCAGCACATAGGGCAGGTCTTCCACGATGCGGTAGATTTCCGCTGTGCCGATGCGCACGCCGCCGGGATTGAGGGTGGCGTCGCTGCGGCCGAACACGATTATTCCGCCCCGCCCGGTGATTGTGATGTAATCCCCGTGGTGCCAGACCCCCGGATAGGTGCTGAAGTAGGCCGCCCGGTATTTTTCCATCCGCGGGTCTTCCCAGAAGCCGATGGGCATGGACGGCAGGGGATTGCGGCAGACCAGTTCCCCCTTTTCCTCCGTCAGGGCCACGCCGTCCTCGCCGTAGGCCGCCAGGTCAACCCCCAGCCCCGCCGACTGGATTTCCCCGGCGTAGACGGGCAGCAGGGGATTGCCCGCCATGAAGCAGCCCACGATATCCGTTCCTCCCGAGATGGAGGCCAGTTGCAGGTCCGCTTTGATGGCATCGTATACGTAGCGGAACTGCTCCGCTTCCAGGGGGGCGCCCGTGCTGAGCATGCAGCGCAGGCGGGACAGATCGAAATCGCTGCCGGGGGTCAGGCCCGCCTTCTGGCATGAGGCGAGAAACTTGGGGCTGGTGCCGAACACGGTAACCCCGGTTTCTTCGGCCAGTTTGAACAGATGCGCTCCGTCCGGGTGCACCGGGCTGCCATCGTACAGCAGCAGGGTTGCGCCCTGGGCCAGCCCGCTCACAAGCCAGTTCCACATCATCCACCCGCAGGTCGTGAAGAAAAACAGGATGTCCTCCCGCCGCAGATCCGTGTGAAATTTCTGCTCCACGTGGTGCTTGAGCAAGGTGCCTCCGGCCCCATGCACAATGCACTTGGGCACGCCCGTGGTGCCCGAGGAATAGAGGATGTACAGGGGCTGGTCGAAGGGAAACTGCTGAAATTCGACCTGCTCCGCCTGGGCCGCGCCGCCTGCGCCGAGCAGATCGTCCCAGCTCATGGCGCCGGGCAGGTTCCCCTGCGCCCCCTCCAGAAAAGGCAGCACCACCACTTGCTCGATGGAGGGGATCTCCTTTGCGATACGCCGCACCCGCTCCAGTCCATAGTGGGACTTGCCGTTGTAGCGGTAGCCGTTGGCACAGAAGAGCACCTTGGGGGTGATCTGGCCGAAGCGGTCCATCACCCCCTCAAATCCGAAATCCGGGGAGGTGGACGACCAGATCGCGCCCAGGGCCGTGCTGGCCAGCATGGCCACCACCGTCTCCACCGTGTTGGGCATGAAGCCGGCCACCCGGTCTCCCGCCTTGAGCCCCAACGTCTTCAGTCCCGCCTGGCAGCGCGCCACCAGCCCGTACAATTCCCGGTAGGTGACCCTGCGCAGGGGCGTTTCCTCGCTCGCGGCGATCAGCGCCACCCGGCCGTCCCGGAAGCGCAGCAGATGCTCGGCGAAGTTGAAGCGCAGGCCGGGAAACCACACCTCCCGTGGCGGCATGCGATCCACCGGCATGGCGCGGCCGGTGAGCACGGCGCTGTGGGGTGCGCTGGTCTTGACTTGCGCGTCCAACCAAGCCTCTTCCCAGAACGCCTCCATATGTTCCACGCTCCAGCGGTGCAGGGCGGTCCAATCTCCGCCGGGAAACCCCCGCCGCCCTTTCAGCCCTTGCATGAAAGCGTACAGATTGGAGCCCTCCACCTGATCCTTGCTGGGCGTCCAAAGAGGGTCGGTCATGGGGATTCTTCCGGCGGGCTTGGGTTTCTGAATAATTCGCAAATACAGGGAACAGGAAAAATCTATGCAATCGGCGGAAAAGTGGCAAGGGGAGGCAGCAGGCCAATCACGCCACCACCTTCCCCGAATTGAAGGCGGCCAGGAAGTCCGCCGCGAAGGCGGCGAAGCGTCCCGCGGCAATGGCGCCCCGCGCCTGGCGCATCAGGTCCAGGAAGAAATACAGGTTGTGGTAGGTGTTGAGGCGCATGGAGAGAATCTCGCTGGACACATAAAGATGCCGCAGGTAGGCCCGGGAATAATTGCGGCAGGTGGGGCAGGGGCAGCTTTCTTCCAGCGGCGCCGGGTCTTCCCGGTAGCGGGCCTGTTTGATGGATATTTTGCCATGCCGGGTGTAGAGGGAGCCGTTACGGGCGTTGCGGGTGGGCAGCACGCAGTCGAACATGTCCACCCCGCAGGCGATGGCCGCCAGCAGGTCCCCAGGCTCCCCGGAACCCATCAGATAACGGGGCCGCTGCGGCGGCAGCAGAGGCACGGTAAAGGCCACGGTATCGTACATCTGCTGTGGGGCTTCTCCCACGCTCAAGCCGCCGAGGGCATGCCCGTCGAAGCCCAGGGCGCATATTTCCTCCGCGCTGCGGTGGCGCAGGGTCTGCGACGTGCCCCCCTGCACGATCCCGAACAATGCCTGGGCGCCCCTGCGCGCCTCCAGACAGCGTTTGGCCCAGCGGCCGGTGCGGGCCACGGCGTCCTCCAAGTCCGCTTCCTGCGCGGGCAGGGCCAGCACATGATCCAGGCACATCATGATATCCGAGCCCAGCGCCTCCTGGATGCCCACCGCGCTTTCCGGCGAGAGGAAGAGTGCGCTGCCATCCAGGTGGCTGCGGAAATGAACCCCCTGCTCCTCCACCGTGTTCAGTGCCGAGAGTGAAAACACCTGGTATCCGCCACTGTCCGTGAGGATGGGGCCTTCCCAGTGCATGAATGAATGCAGCCCCCCCAGATTTTCCACCACCTGCTCGCCGGGCCGCAGATGAAGGTGGTAGGTGTTGGCCAGCACGATTTCCGCCCCCACCTCCCGCAGTTCTTCCGGCGTCATGGCCTTCACCGTGCCCAGGGTGCCCACGGGCATGAAAGCCGGGGTGTGCACCACCCCGGCCTTCACGCGCAGTTCTCCCGTGCGGGCGGCGCCGTCGTTCGCTGTGATCTGGAAGTGGAGCATGGCCGCCTGTAATTCAGTCTGAATAGGAGCTAAGTTCTCATTACCGCGCCCAGGGCGGACCAGTCCTCGTCAATCACCGGCTCCCAGCGGTATGCGTCCAGGTCCACCCGGCCTGCCTTGAAGCGCACACCTTCCTTCCTCAAGAGACGCTGTTGGCGGTGCTCCGCGCCACCGCCTCCAACTCCGGTCTTGCCTCTGCCCACGGACTTGCCTCCACGCGGCGAAACCCGGCCCTGGGCGTTGATTACCCGGTGCCAGGGCACGGCGCTTCCCGGCGCGAGGCTGGCCAGCACGTATCCCACCTGCCGGGCCCGGCGCGGGTAGCCCGCCAACAGGGCGATCTGTCCGTAGGTGGTCACCCGTCCCGCGGGGATTTTGCTGATCAGTTTCAGCACCCTTGGCCGGAACAGCAGCGGTTCTTGCTCTGCCATCTTTCTCCCGGTGGTATTTTCCACAAGCAGGGGAAACGGGCCGGCCCTCACACTCCCGCTCTCACACCCCCGCCCAAGGGATGTAAACTACTGTGCGTGGGAGGAGCGGTAAAGGCGCAATTTAGCGGCTTGGGCGCGGGAGGCGCCGGTGGGCTGCATGGCAGCCGAGGAGGGAAGTATTGGAGCGGCGCCGTGCGGGCGGGTCAGGTCCACATGTCGAAGGCTTCCTTGATGCTGCCGCTTAAGACGGTCTCCAGCATCACGGCCATCGAGGCAAGAAAGGGCACCGT
This sequence comes from SAR324 cluster bacterium, assembly GCA_027297205.1. Lineage (GTDB taxonomy): Bacteria > SAR324 > SAR324 > SAR324 > JACQKK01 > JAPUIH01. Next base: position 4,884 of record JAPUIH010000107.1, read on the forward strand.
GGCGGTGCGCAGGGCTTGGTAATAAGCGGAACTGTTTCCGGAGTAGGCTTCCTGCCGGATTTCGGCGAATTTTCCATCGCTGCCCTTCAGGAAAACCTTGAGATGGGGGTAAATTCCCAATCCGCCGTCCTTCATTTCCACCGCCTTTGCAAACGCCTCATCGGCAAAACCAACCAGATAGGCGAATCCATCGTCCTGGGTTTTGAAGGTCAGGAAATGCTCCTCCAGATTGAGGCTAAAGCGCGTGATGAGCTTGTTCAACAGCGCAATAAATTCGTCCCGCACCTCCTCACTGCCCCAGAACTCCAGGTTATTGCCGTTCATGATCGGGTGCATCTTGCGGTTGTAGGGACGAAAAGGGGCCTTGTCAGCCTCTACGGACAGGTGGGTCATTTCCTCCAGCTTGGTGTTTCTCAGGCTTTCCACTTTTTGAATGGAGGCTTGCAGTTCTTCGGGTTTTAGTTCTTCGATTGGTTTCCCGAAATGCTCCTGAAACGGGCGCAACCACTCCATGAGAAATTCCTTTTTGCGGTCGTTGTAGTGCCAAAGGTGCGGGCTTTTGCCGACGCCTTCCATCTGCTGTTTCAGCGCATCGAAATCCCCGTCAAATTTCAGTTCGTTCAGTTCTCTCAGAAAGAGTTGCAGGATGTTGTCGTCCGGCCAGGTCAACAGCAGGTGAGTCAGATTGCCCTGGGTATTGCAGACCAACTTTCGTACCCGAGCCCGGTAGGCCTCGTTGTCCTTAAGCAGACTGTCCGTGGTGGATTTGCGGAACGCATCCAGGCGCAGGGTTTTTCCCTCGGCGATGGGGACTTCGATCAATGCGTGCAGCTTTTTCTGCAACTCCTGTTCGGATTGTCCGGACACCCGTAGCGCCCCCAGGCTGCCCTCCAGGTCATTCAGTCCAGACACCACCTGGGGATCGTCCTCGAAATCCTTCTTCAACTGCTCCACCACCTCGAGATAGGACACAACCTCGGCATCAATCTCCTGACGGCGTGCAAAGGCCAGTGTGCCGGATATCCCCGCGGGGGTATCCTGATCTTCATAGACGGTAGTAAAGGCTCTATTTTCGTTCTGTTCGGCCATGGAGTTCCGTAATCATTTGGCAATTTGCCTTCGCCGTAAAGTTCGGCGTATTCCGGCTGATTATGTTAAAAAACGAACACTGGCGGCGATAGTTCCCCGCCCGCGCAGGAATTTTCCCCGCCGGAGCCGTGCGCGGCCCCTTGCGGAACTTTCCTTGTCCAGCGCACACTACGGAACTTAAGATACGCGTACTAATTTATTCCGGTTCATTCCTTCAGGCTGAGTTCACGGATGATTGCCGAGGTTGCGCTCAACCTGCCCCTGCGCCGCACATTCGATTATCTGATTCCTTCCGAACATCGGGAGCGTATCGCCTCGGGCTGCCGCGTGATCGTGCCCTTTGGGAACCGTCTCTCCAGTGGTATTGTCGTCGGTTTGAAGGACCATTCCAGCCTTGCCCCGGAGCGCCTTAAGCCGCTGCGCCAGCCGGGCGAAGGGGGCGTGCTCTTTTCCGAGGAACTACTGCGCTTTACCCGCTGGATGGGGGAGTACTATTTCTGCGGGTGGGGTGAAGTGCTGGAACGGGCATTGCCCAGCGGATTGGGCGCGAATATCCGGGTACGGTTCCGGATGAAGCAATCCAACGGAGGGCAGAATGCTGCGCGCGCCCTCTCGGAGAACATGCGCGATTTTCTTGCGCGCCATGAGGAATGGGACGAGGCGCAGTGGAAGAAAGCCGGGGCCAGCGAGAAGGAGTTGCACTGGCTATGGCGTCAGAAATCTTCCGGAGGCGCGCTGGAAGTTGTGTACGAATACGCGGGAAATCGAAAACGTCCGGCCATGGAGAAATGGGTGCGCGCGGCCACGCTCCAGGCCCCTCCGGAACGCGGCCGGCGCAACCCCCGCAAGGAAACCCGCAAAGACAAGGTGCTGAGGCTTTTGCGGGAGGAGGGGGAAGTGGCCATGGGCAGGCTCAAGGCCGTTGTCTCCGCGCCCAGTGCCGTCTTGAAACAGCTTCGCGAGGAAGGGTTGGTGGAAATTGTGGAACGGGAGGCCGTGAGACGCTTCCGTGGCACCGCACCCGCCGAGCCTTTCCTGCAGCTCAATTCGGATCAAGAGACCGCACTGACATCCATCAGCGAAGGCTTGCGGGGTGGCGCCTACCGTGCCTTCCTGCTGGAAGGCGTAACCGGCAGCGGCAAGACGGAGGTGTACCTGTACGCCGTGCGGGAGGCTCTGGCGCTGGGGCGGAGTTGCCTGCTGCTGGTGCCCGAGATCGTCCTGACGGAAAGTATCGTCAATCGATTCCGCTCCCGCTTTGGCGATCAGGTGGCGGTGCTTCATAGCGGCATGAGCGAGGGCGAGCGCTTCGACGAGTGGCGCCGCGTCCACGAAGGGCATGCGTCAATCGTAATCGGGGCACGCAGCGCCGTGTTCGCTCCCCTGTCCAACCTGGGCCTGGTGGTGGTGGACGAGGAACATGACGGCTCCTACAAGCAGGATGAAGCGCCCCGTTATCACGGCCGGGATGCCGCCATGATGCGCGCGCACCAGAACGGTGCGGTGGTGGTGTTGGGTTCGGCCACCCCTTCCCTGGAAGCGGTGCACAATATTGCCCAGGGTAAGCTGGAACGGTTGCGGTTGCCGTTGCGCATCAAAAACCGGCCCATGCCCGAAGTGGAAATCCTGGATCTGAAGTCACAACCCCGGCAAAAAGGCAGCCCGCTCTTTACCCGCTATCTGGTGGACAATTTGCGCGAGGTGCTGTTGCGCAAGGAACAGGCGATGCTCTTCCTGAACAGGCGCGGCTTCGCGAACCTGGTGCGCTGCAAAGCCTGCGACGAAACCCTGCTCTGTGAGCATTGCAGCATCACCCTCACCTACCACCAGGCCGAAGAACGCTTGCGCTGTCACCGCTGCGATTTTAACCGCACCATGCCCGTGGTCTGTCCCGCCTGCCAGGCGCCGGCCATGGAGGTGATCGGGCTGGGAACGGAGCGCATTGAGAGGGAAATCGAGATGATGTTTCCCGAGGCGCGGGTGTTGCGCATGGACAGCGATACCCTGCGCAAGCGGGGTGAGCTGGAACGCATGATGGAGGGAATCCGGCGCAGGGAGTATGACGTGATTATCGGTACCCAGGTGCTGAGCAAGGGCCATGACTTTCCCTACATTACCCTGGTCGGCGCGGTGCTCGCGGATGTGTCCCTCAATTTGCCCGATTTCCGTGCCGCGGAGCGCACCTTCCAGTTGCTGACCCAGATGGCGGGGCGCGCGGGGCGGGGTGAGCTGCCCGGTAAAGTACTGATTCAGACCTACAGCCCCGAGCACTATAGCCTGGACAGCGTGCGCAATCATGATATTGCGGCGTTCACCAACCGTGAAATGAGCAGCCGCCAGGATACCGCAAGCCCCCCGTTCAGCAGCCAGACGCTGATTTGGGTTTCCGGTCCCAATGCGGTGCGGGCGGAAGCCCTTGCCCACACAGTGGCCGGTAATCTGCGCCAGGCGGCGCAAAAGGATGTGGAAGTGCTGGGCGCGGTGGAAGGGCCCATCAAGAAGATCAACAACCGCTTCCGTTGGATGATCCTGCTGAAAGCCCGGTCGATCCGGCCCCTGCACAGGGTACTGGGCCGGGTTTTCGAGAATCCCGCCTACCGCTTGGGACGCGATGAGCGCGTGGCGGTGGACATCGATCCCTTTAATTTAATGTAAGCGCGCCGGCGCGGCTCTAGGCCCACAGGAAGCGCCGCATGCGGATATTGAGCATCAGTCCCACACCCACCATCATGGTCAGCATGGACGAGCCTCCGTAGCTGAAGAAGGGAAGCGGCACGCCCACCACGGGCAACAGCCCCAGCGCCATCCCAATATTGATCACAACCTGAAATGTGATGATGGACAGAACCCCCATCAGCACGAAGGAACTGTACCGGTCGTGGGTTTGCAGCATGCTGGCCAGTCCCCGCAAGATCAGCAATACGTACAGCAGGATCAGCCCGCTGGCTCCCAGGAATCCCCATTCCTCGGCGAAAATGGAAAAGAGGAAATCCGTGTGCCGGGCCGGGAGAAAATTCAGGGCGCCCTGTGTGCTCTCCCCATAGCCCTTGCCCCAGAATCTTCCGCTCCCGATGGCCACCTTGGACTGAATGATGTGATAACCGGCCCCCAAGGGGTCGTAATCCGGATTGACGAAGGTTATCAGCCGTTTCTGCTGGTAGGGGCGCAGCACGGCTGTAATAAACGGGCGGAACGAATTGTCCTCGATCAAGTCCAGGTTCCGGCCGGAAATGCCTCCGTTGCCCTCGGGCGCGATCTTCTTTTCCAGAGAAGAGAACAGATAGTAGCGCTGGCCTTCCAGGGCCTTCACCCTTGCAAGCACCACCTCCTGCGCACCGGCTCGTTGCAGCTTGGAAAGCACCTTTTTGTCGATTGTGTAATACCCGTATTGGAAGGACGCGATCAACGCGACGATGGCCACCACTCCGGCCACTCCCATCAGAATGACCGTGCGCCAGCGGATCCCCGCCAGCAAAATTATCGGAATGTAGATCAGCAGCAACATCAGCGCGGTGCCAAGGTCGGGCTGTTGCACGATCAAATAGAACGGGGCCAGCAGCATTACCAGCGGCCAGAAATTGCCGCGCAGCCCCTTATTGGCCACACGGCGGCTATCCCTGAAGTAATGGGCGATGGCCAGCACCATGCTCAGCTTCGCGAATTCGGAGGGTTGTACCGCAGCCGGGCCGATCAAAAACCAGCGGTTTACGGAGTTACCACCCACACCAGAGCCGTAGGCGGAGAGCAAAAGCAAAGAGAACAGTACGGCGCCGTGGATGTAATAGGCCCAGTTGCCGATTGTGCGCACGTCGAAGAGCAGCACCACGAATGCGAAGAGCAGCCCCATGCCGACCCAGAACAGTTGCCGCAGCCAGAAGGGGGTCGGGTCGGCATAGCCCTTGGAGGCTGAGTAAATTGCGGCCACCCCAATCAGGCTGATTCCCAGCACCAGGAAAAATAAAAACCAGTCGAAGTTGGATAGAAGCCGTCTGTCGAACATTTTGCCTTGCCGCCGGTAAATTCGCCGCCTCGGGCACGGCGGCGCCATCGTAATTCCCGGCCGCCCCGCCAAGTGTCACGGAGTAGGAAAATCGTAGCCAAGGGTTCGCCAAATGACCAGTTCATTCCGGCGCAAGAGGGCATAAGCGGCTGATTCGCGGTGACAATGACCGGGAATTGTGCGAAATTCACTAACATAACAGCAATAAACGTGTTTGGCCGTGCTGGGCGCCGTCCCGGCACCGCGCCGTGGCTTCCCCATACCAGGGCCGGGCTCGTAAATGACAGGAATTATGGGTGCAGGGGCAAACGTTCCGCAAGGGCGAAAAATAAGAGTGCTGCTGGCCAAGCCGGGCCTGGACGGACATGACCGCGGTGTGCACGTGATTGCGGCGGCGTTGCGGGACGCCGGGTTTGAGGTAATCTACACCGGGTTGCGGCAGACGCCACAGACAGTTGTCAGCGCCGCGGTGCAGGAAGATGTCGACGCAATCGGGTTGAGCGTGCTTTCCGGCGCGCACATGACCCAATTCTCTCAGGTGCTGGCCCAAATGAAGGAGCAGGGCCTGGATGATGTGCTGCTGTTCGGTGGGGGGATCATTCCCCAGAAAGACATGGAGGAGTTGCGGCAGATGGGGGTAGGACAACTGTTCGGGCCGGGCACGCCCATGCGCGAGATCGTGGACTATCTCAACAGCACGGTTCCCGCCGCGCGAAACGGCGCATGACCACAGCTTTCCAGGCCGGCCCCGCATTGCCGTCAGATGGCGGGGACCTCTCGTTTGGCCTTGCATCGCCGGCCTCTAATTGGGAACGGCGAGTTGCTTGATGAGCTTGAACAGATAGGATTTGCTAATACCCAGAATGTGCGCGGTCTGAATCTTGTTGTTGCCCGCCATTTCCAGGGCCTCCATCACAAGCTGACGCTTGTACTTCTTGATCATGGTGTTGAAACTGCCCCCGTCCGTGCTCAGGCTTTCTCCCTGCAGCGTTGGCGTAATTGTTTCCGGAAGTGTCGCCATGCCCATCACCCGGCCTTCGGTCAGGGCCACGGCCCGCTCCACGAAGTGTTTCAGTTCGCGTACGTTGCCCGGCCAGGGATAGTCGTACATGAAACGCATCACCTCGGGTGAGAATGACATCTCATCCTGACGGCCAAAGGCCTCCGCATACTCCCGCAGAAAATGCTGTGCCATCAGTTTGATATCCCCCCGGCGCTCCCGCAGGGGCGGGATGTGAAAGGAGACCACGGTGAGGCGAAACATCAGGTCTTCGCGAAAAGTGCGGGCCTTGGTCATCTTGTGCAAATCCTGGTGGGTGGCGCAGATCAGGCGGAAATCCGTGTTGATAGGCTGATTTCCGCCCAACCGCTCGAATTGCCGCTCCTGCAGAACCCGCAGAAATTTGGCCTGCAAATGCGGGCTCAGGTCGCCGATTTCGTCCAGAAACAGGGAGCCATTGTTCGCTTGTTCAAATTTTCCCAGCCGCCGTGCGATAGCGCCCGTAAACGCTCCCTTTTCATGGCCAAACAACTCGTCTTCCACCAGATTGTCCGTTAATACCGCGCAGTTAAGGGGCACGAAGCGCTGATCACGCCGGTCGCTGAGGCGGTGGATGGATTGGGCGAAGATTTCCTTGCCCACGCCTGTTTCCCCGGTAATCAGCACGGAAACCGGAGTGGCCGCGATACGCCGAATTTGCTCCAGGATTTGCTTGATGCGGGGGTCCACCCCGATCACGTCCAGCTGCGGTTCCGGCTCGGAGGCCTCCTTCCCCTTGGCGGTAACTTCCCGCGTCTGCCCGGCACGCTCCCCCGGCGCCGCCCGCAACTCCCGATAGCGCTTCGCGCGATTGAGGATGCCTGGCAGGTCCGTGAGATTGACCGGCTTTTCCAAATAATCGAACACGCCGGCTTGCAGCAGGGCGCCCGCCACGTCTTTCCGATTGCTGCGGGTAATGATAATGATAAGGGGAGGTTCGGCACGGCGCAGCACCCGCTCGACCAGCGCCGTCCCCGCGGACTCGTCGCTGTCTCCCTCCTGTAGGAGTTCCATCAGGACGACATCCGGCACCATGCTCGTGAGGAGGGCCTCGGCCTCTTCCCGGCTTGCGGCTTCCTGGAGGTCGTTGCCGCCGCGCAGCGCCCAGAACAATTGCCGCCGCACGACCTCGTTTTCGTCAACGATGAGGATGTTCATGACGTATTATAGCCCGCGCAGCAGAGGGAAGGAGAGTCCATGGTGTTGAAATGGGCCGAAATGGCGCGTCCGATAGTGTGCCTTGCACCGATGGACGGCATCACCGACAGCGCGTTTCGCCAACTGGTGCGCCGCTTCAACAGGGATGTGGTGCTGTTTAGCGAATTTACCAGCGCCGATGGATTTCTGCGCAGCGAAAAAGTGCGGAGCCGGCTGTCGTTCACAGCCGAGGAGCATCCGTATTTTGTGCAGTTGTTCGGCAACAATGCCGCGGCCTTTGCGGAGGCCTCCCGAGCGCTTGAACAGGAAGGGGTGGCGGGGATCGATATCAACATGGGCTGTCCGGCCAGAAAAATCGTCGCTTCCCAGCATGGTAGCGGGCTGATGAGAGATGTCAATCAGGCCTGCCGGATGGTGGAAGCGGTGGCCTCCGCCTGTTCCCTGGAGGTATCGGTAAAAACGCGCCTGGGCTGGCGGGACAGCTCGGTGCTGGCGCCTTTCACGCGCTCCCTGGTGAGCGCGGGGGCGTCCTTGATTACCATTCATGGGCGCACCTACGATCAGGGATTCAAGGGCAAGGCCGATTGGGCTCCTATCCGGGATCTGAAGCGGGAACTGTCCGTGCCCGTGCTGGGCAACGGGGACGTGGTGAGCCTGGAGGACGGCCGCTCCAGGCTGGGTGGACTGGACGGATTTATGATCGGGCGGGCGGCCATCGGAAATCCATGGGTGTTTTGCAACGATGAGGGGGAGAGGCAGCCTTCCCTGAACGAGCGGGTGCGGGTGATTCGCACTCACTACCAGCTGATGGCGCAACAGAAAAACAGGTGGCAGGCGCTACGGGAGTTCCGAAAGCATCTGGCGGGCTACCTGAATGGGATCAGTCATATCAAGGCCACCAGGACGGCGCTCATGACCGCGCCGGACGAGGGCTGCTTCCTCCATCTGCTGGATGCGCTGGAAGAGCGCGCATATCCCATTGCCCAGGCCGGTTGAGGCATGGAGCAGATCATCTCCCGCCTGGAACCCCTCCTTACGAAGGAGCGTGTGCGGCGCATGAAGTCCGTGCTGGCCACCAGGAGCGACCATGTGGCTTTCGTGTTCGAGCGCATGGTGGATCCACATAATCTGAGCGCCGCCCTGCGCTCCATGGATGCCATGTCCTTCCAGGATGCCCACCTGATCGAACCGGCCGAGCGGATCGGGCTGTCCCGGGGCATCAGCATCGGCGCCGAGCGCTGGCTAAGCCTCTACGATCATTCGGACAGCGCCGAGTGCTTGGCGGAGTTGCGTGCGGCCGGCTACCGAATTTACGCCAGCAGGGTGAAGGAAGGGCAGGGCATTAGACTGCAGGAGATAGACTTCAGCCGGCGCACCGCGTTGGTGTTCGGCAATGAGCACGCGGGTGTGAGTCCAGAGGTGGTGGCCCAGGCCGATGAGGCCTTTCATATCGGCATGCGGGGATTCTCCGAAAGCCTCAACCTTTCCGTCGCCGCCGCCATATCCGCCTACCACGCCCGGGAGACCCTGGAACGCTTGGCGGAGCAAGAGCAGGACCCGGCGCGCTATCTGCTCAGCGAAGAACGGCGCCAGGCGATCTACGTGGAGTGGCTGCGCCAGTCGGTGAAAAAAGCCGACCAGATCATCGCGGAGTTGCAAGGACGGGGGGAGGAAGGCGGCGCCGCCTAGGGGCGGCATCTCATTTGCTTGCCCGGCTGGAAATGCTAGATTCCTTGCCTCATCCTGCCGGCCACGGGCGCAGGATGAGGCAATCGACCTGACGGAAATTATGGACATCATCATTCAAAAATTCGGAGGCACCAGCCTGGGAGACGGGGAGCGGCTGAACAACGTTGCCGATATTATTCAGCAGACCCTGAAATCCAACCGGGTGATCGCGGTGGTCTCCGCCCTCAGTTCCTCGGTCAAATCCAAGGGCACCACCAGCTTGCTCCTGCAGGCCTCGGAACAGGCCGCGCGGGGCGAGTCGTTCTGGAGGTTGATCCGCACCCTGCGCCGGCAGCATCTGGACGCCCTGGAGCATGCAGTGGACGATCCCGAATTGCGGGCCGGTCTGCTGCGCTTCATCCGTGTGGAACTGGAACGCCTGCAAGGCTTTCTGAAGGCGATTCAGGTGATCCGGGAGCTCTCACCACGCTCCCAGGACATATTGCTGGCCACCGGGGAGCGGCTCAGCGCGCGCATGCTGGCGGCCACCCTGTCCAGCCGGGGGGTGCGGGCTGAGGTGGTGGACCTGATCGACGTTGTCCCCGAGGGCACGCGGGCGGTGGACCCGCGGCTCTTCAACCGCCTGCAAAGGCTGATCGCCAAGCGTGTTTTGGGCGGCACAGGGGGAGTGCCCATAGTGACCGGATTTTTCGGACTGATGCCGGGCGGGCTTCTGAGCGCGGTGGGGCGCGGATACACGGACTTTACAGCTGCGCTGATTTCCGCCGGACTGGGCCGCAAGGCCGTGAAAGAGATGCAGGTATGGAAGGAAGTGGACGGCATTTTCACCGCCGACCCGCGCCACGTGCCCGCGGCCCGCGTGCTGGAACGCATTTCGCCGGTGGAAGCCTCTGAGCTGACCTACTTCGGCTCGGAGGTGCTGCATCCATTCACCATGGAGAGGGTGGTGGGTGCGCGCATCCCGATCCGCATCAAGAACACCTTCAATCCGGAGGGCGCGGGCACCGTCATTCAATCCAGCACCCGCAAGAATCAGGGCCCGCACATCACCGCGGTGACAGCCAAGCGGGGAATTACCATCTTTACCGTGGAATCCAACCGCATGTACAACGCTCATGGCTTCATGGCCCGGGTGTTCAAGGTGCTGGAGGATTATGCGGTAAATGTGGACCTGATCTCCACCTCGGAAGTGAGCATCTCATGTACCGTGGACCGCTCCGCGGAGCTGGAGCGCGCGCGGGGCGCCCTGGAACAGTTGGGCAATGTCACCGTAATTCCG
>JAPUIH010000108.1 GCA_027297205.1 SAR324 cluster bacterium
TCCGTGGATATCCCCTCCGATCTGGGTGCGGCTCGGGCAGGAGTTATCCCCATCCTGGAGGAACTGACGGACCTGCGGGCCAGTTATTTCTGGCACGTGGCCAGCGGCATCCAGTACGGAATCGAATGGATCTCCAAGGAAGTCACGGCCCATGCGGCGCCTAATGTTCCCGTAGGTTTTGGGGGCTTGGGACCGACCGCCACGAACAAGGGCGATGCGGCCAGGCTGCAATTCACCGGCCGCTATAAGTTCTAGAGACCGGGAGAAGATTGTGGAAACCGGCCGGCGGCTGCGGGCCGCCGGCGCCACGGACGTTTTCCGGGGACGATAAGGGGATAGGCGGAAATCCGCACATCCCCTTTTTCATGCGCGGCGCATAGGTTGGCGGGCGGGAGCCTTGGCTCAGGATTCCGAACTGGGAAGCAGTTGGTCCGGCTCTGACTTGCGGGGCGTCTTCAGCGGCACGATTTTGATCTCGCTTTCCCTGGAGTCCGGCACCTCGTCTATGCGCACGATGGCGTGGTAGGGAATCCAGGTGCGTTTGATGCCGCTGAACTCACGCTTGATGCGCTCCTCGCCGGGATTGTAGACCAGCTTGTTCTCGGGAAACAAAAATTCTCCGATCTCGATCAAGCCGTACAGGTCAGAGGCCGCAACCTTTCGCGCGCAAACCTGATAGAGCTCGTTTTCGTTGGTGAACGATACGATATAGTAGGTTTTTTCACGGGATTTCACCGCCATGGCAGTTCCAGACTCGATTAATGATAAGACGCCTGTCCGGCGGTAAAATTGCGTGGGACAGCGCATTCCTAGAAATTATACCAGCCACGGCAGCATTGCAATCCGCCACCGGGGCCCCGCGGGTGCGCTTTTTGGAGAGCGGAGTATAGTGATTTTTCGATAGTTGTGTTAAAAATTTTAAATATGAACCAATCGGCAAGGAAAAGGGTGTTCCGTCCTTAGCCGGAATAGTTAAGCGCCTCGTACCGGCCAGTGGCCGGCCCCCAATCCGCCAGGGTTACCTGGGCCGGAGCTGGAATAGCGGCGCCCCGGCTGGCTCCCTCGGGTAGGGGAAGCTATCCATCCGCAGCGGCCCATCCCCTGACCTCCCCCAGCGGCAAGAGGGCGCCGCACATAGAACACCAGCAGTGCGCAAATCGGAGAAGAAATTATGACCCAGACCGCCAGATTAGAAGTAAACGGAAAAAGCATCGACCTGCAGTTAACCGTGGGGACGGAAGACGAGGTGGGGATGGATGTCAGTCAGTTGCGCAGCCAAACCGGTGCAATCACACTGGATTACGGCTATGCCAACACAGGCTCCACCGAAAGCGCGATCACCTATATTGATGGTGAAAAAGGTATTCTGCGCTACCGCGGCTATCCCATCGAACAGTTGGCCGAGGACTCCAGTTTCTTGGAAGTAAGCTACCTGCTTAATTTCGGGGAACTGCCCAGCGAGGCTCAGCTGAAGGAATTCACCGACAATATTACCATCCACACCTTGTTGCCGGAGCGCATGCGGGGCTTGTTCAATGGGTTCACCAAAGACGCCCATCCGATGGGAATTCTCTCCTCCGCGGTAACGGCCCTGTCCACCTACTATCCAATGGGTGAGGAATTTTCCGATCAGGGAGCCAAACTGGCCTTGTACCGGCTAATGGGCAAGCTGCCCACCATCGCCTCCACTGCATATAAGATGTCCATCGGCCAGCCGCAAATTTTCCCAAACAACCTGCTGGATTATACGGATAATCTGCTGAATATGATGTTCGCCCTGCCCACGGGCCCTTACGACATCCATCCGGATGTGGCGCGGGCATTGGACGTGCTGCTTATTCTGCACGCGGACCACGAGCAGAACTGTTCCACCTCCACCGTGCGGATGGTGGGCAGCAGCGAGGCCAACGTGTACGGCGCCATCTCGGCGGGCATCAATGCCCTGTGGGGTCCACTGCATGGAGGCGCCAACCAGGCGGTGCTGGAAATGCTGGACGAAATTCAGCGCAGCGACCAGTCCCTGGAACAGTTCGTGGCGGAAGTGAAGGACAAGGATTCCCATTCCCGTCTGATGGGCTTCGGCCATCGCGTGTACAAGAATTTCGACCCCCGCGCCAAGATCGTCAAGGTTTTTGCAGACAAGGTGCTCGATTTGCTGGGGGTGGACGATCCCCTGCTGGAACTCGGCAAGAAATTGGAGGAAGTCGCGCTCAGCGACGATTATTTCATTGAGCGCAAGCTGTATCCCAATGTGGACTTCTACAGCGGCATCATATACCGCGCTCTGGGCATACCCGTGAATATGTTCACCGTAATGTTTGCCATCGGACGGCTGCCCGGTTGGTTCGCCCATTGGCGGGAACAGGCGACTTCCAACAAATCCAAGATCGGCCGGCCGCGCCAAATATACACGGGCCACACGATCAGGGATTATTTGCCCATCAAGGAGCGCAAATAGAGCACTCCCTGATGTTTTGATTCATATCGGACTGTGCCGGATGATGGGGCGCTTCCGGTGCGTTCTCCGTCACGCGGCAAGCAGTAGGCCCCGCCCCTCGCCAGCCGGCGGTGGCCGAGGTTCCGTGTATCGGCGTGGCGGCCCCTGAATTTGAGGGGAATACGGTAAGGTCCGCCGGGTTACGGGAGGTGCGGGAATATATGGAAATACCCATTGAAAAGAAGGCGGCCCAGGACCTTGTCAAGGAATGGGAAACGGAACTGGAAGCATTGAAACTGGTGGAAAAATCCAACCCCAAGTGGGAGTGGCAGCCCATTCAAAACCGGCTTGAACGCCTGCATGCCCTTGCCCAGGAAATCCACAGCAAAAAGGCCCAGGAAAGGGCAAAGTGGCAACCCTAGGCCAGAGCCTTCCTCCGGGGAGGTGTTCCTGGTGCTGCCAGGGCTTAACCTGGCTCCGGACAAACTCCAACCATTAACCGGCTTTTTGACCGGACGGGGGCATGCGGTGGCGTGGCCCCGGCTGCACGGCTATGGCCCAGGTGAAGAGGACGCCTGGGAAGGCGTGACCGCCGAGAGATGGCTCTCGGACATGGACCGGGCCTGGGCAGAAGTGAGTTCGCAGCTTCCAGGCGCGGCGCCCTGCCTATTGGGCTACTCCATGGGTGCCCTGCTTGGTCTGACCTGGAGCCTCTCCCGGGGCATTCCCTTACAGCGGGCCATTGTGCTATCCCCCGCCCTGCGGCTGCGGTGGTACCTGCTTCCAGCCCTGCGGATAATGGCCGCTACGCTGCCGCGGCGCTTGCGGCTGCCAAGCAAGGGACCTTCGTCCTACCTGGCCCACCAGGGCACCTCGTTGGCGGCCTATCTGGCCCTGGCCGATTTGATGCGGGAGTTCCGGCTCAGGCTGTCGAAATTGTGCCCGCAGCCGGGCCTTCCCTCCCAGTTTCTGGCCTATTCCCCCCATGACGAACTGCTCTCGACCCGTTACCTCGCCCGCTACCAAATCCTGGCCGCGGGGCGCGTCACCCAACATCGGCTGGAGCACGTCCCGCGGCCGGGCTGTCCGTATCATTTAGGCATTGACGCCCATACCCTGGGAGATTCAGAATGGGCCGCGTTGCTGGCGGCCCTGGAGCGCTGGCTCAGTAAATAATCAAGCACCGCGGGCAGAGCGCTTTCCGGATGGCCCAACCTCCGTGGTCCAATCATCATGGCCCGAGGCTGCGCGCCCCTCCGGATTGCCGTGGAAGAGGTCATGGACGGATTGCTGGGAATGCTCAACCACCTCCTGGCAGCCTGGCTGAGGCAGTTGCAGGAAGGGGAGGACTGGAAAATTCATGAGGTGCGGCTGGATTCCCAAGGCGGTGTTGTGCGGGCGGAAGTGACACGGGGAGATTTTCAGGGAGAGGTCGTGATCCGCTTCCATGCCGGGCCGCCCCGGGAGGCCAGGCAGACCCTGCACGTCGCCGTGGAGCAGTGGCCCGCGCATATGCCCGAAGCGCTGGAGCGCTTCCGCAAGGTGCTGGAAAAGGCGCGCTTGCAAATAGATTTGGATTTCAGCCCCTAGGTCGCCGCCCCGCGCCGGGCGGCCGTCCGCCGGAAAAGGATCACGGGAGTAAAACCGGGAATGTCCGAACCGCCCGCCACCCAAACCATGCTGCCCCTGCTGGAGCATATGCTCAATACGGCGGTAGGGACGGGCCGGCAGGACAAGCGCTTCCGGCTGGATCGCATAAGCCTTAGCCCCACGTCAATTCTACTGGAGTTGGGATTTAGCAGGCATGCCGCCGTCAGCAAGGGCGCCTACCGGCTGGAGTTGGTCATCCGTGAATCCACGGCGGCCGAAACCCTGTGCGAACCACGCTGGAGCCAAGAGCCCGGACTGGCCCGGCTGCTGGGGCTGGGCGCGCGGCTGGTGCCAGAGACGTTGCTCAACGAGGTGCTGAAACGGCTGTTGGGAGATTGGGTGTGGGTGCAGGACAGCAGCGTTATTATCGACCATGCGGGCTTGGTGGCGGCGCTGGCTCGTAAAGGCTAAGAGAGGGA
>JAPUIH010000109.1 GCA_027297205.1 SAR324 cluster bacterium
GCCGCCGGATTCGCATACAAAAGTTAGTAGTCCCGTTCAATCACAACACCGTGTACCGCCCCGTCTACAAATTCCTGGTGACGCTCATCGCATTCCTGCGGGGCCGTGGCGTTCTCCGGTGATAACTTCCCGCCGATCCCCCAAGCCGGGCCGCGCATGAACGCGAATACACCCGCCGATTCCGCCAGCCCATTTTCTCCGTAATCCCTGCCGGAGAATCTAGATACTATACGAGTAGATTCCGATGTTGGGGCAAGTCTTGCGGCCGAAATCATGGGAGCGTCAGGCCAACATTGCCGCCAGCATACCGCCGTCGCCACCTCCATAATCCCCCGTAAGAGAGCTGCCAGGGAAAAATCATGAAACGTGTTGTCATATTAGTAGTTTACGACTCGAACTGGACTGCCGGCTGCAAGATCAGCCGTTTTCGGATAGTGTTTGACTAGTGAGTTATCCGTTTTCGTATATACCGAACAGGGACTGGCTGCAACAAATATTGATGAAATCGTGCGTTATTCCTTTGATTTAGCGGGATTTTGGGTCTCAATGCGTTGCATTACCGATTGCGGGACATCGTTGCGAATGCGGGCTGCGATGCTCGGTCTAGACTTCGCTGATGAGGGTGGTCACTGCTTCGGTACCTGTATGCGAGCCCCATCCGGTCATGCATGCGGAGAAATTGCCCATGCTGCCGGCGCAAATCACCAGCAGGTCCTGAGGCGAGCGGATCGGATGACGCCACTTGTCCTCATCTCCGGGCTCGATGGCTCCCGGCAGGCGCTCCACCCGCTTCAGGTCCGCGATGCTGCGCCGTGCATGATCATAGAGAAACTGCTTAACCTCGCTTTTGCTCCAGCCGGCCTCCCGCAGAATGCCCGTATGCAACTCGGCGAATACGCAGACCATGTTTTGCTGTCCGGTGATATTTGACGATCCCATGTTGGCCATGGCGTCGGCCATGCCCATCAGAAGCGGTTCCGGTCTTCTGGACAGGGCGTTGGCGGTCTGAATGATCGATTCGGTGGCGAACAGCGTGGTCGTACTCTCTTCGGGGGTGAATCCCCGTTCCACATGCAGCGGTTCCCAGGGCGAGCCCCGCTCGTTCTCCGCGAAGCAGAGCGAAATCTTGCCCGGATTGCCCAGGGTGGAGCGGTCCAGCCTTCCGGGCCGTGTGTTGAGCGCGTTCATCATCAATAGGCGCAGGGAACGTCCGATCGTTACGTTGGGGCGGAAGCCGGGACCAAAGGCGTTGTCCTTCGCGTTGATGCCGAGCCTCCTGGCAATGGGGCCGTTTACAATCACCGCGACCGAGGAGCCGCAAGTACTGGTGGCGATGCCATGGTAGTTGAAGCTGGGGTTGGTCAAACCCCGTACCGCGGAAACGACCACAGGCATATATTCGGGCAGGCAGCCCGCCATCACCGCGTTGATGGCTACTTTTTCCGCGCTGACCGCCGTGTTGCGCGCGGGCACTTCGCCCACCACTTCCCCGGCGCGCAATCCCCCAGCCTCCAGCATGGCTGCCACGGAGGCCGCACTGGGAGGAACCACGGGCAAGCCGTCCGTCCACCCCTTTTCGTAATACAACTCGATCAATGCCGCGGCGTCCTGGGGCTCTGCGGCGGACGGGTTTCGTGTCATGTGCTGCCTAATTTGCTCATGCCGGTGGTGCGCGGACTGCCATCCAGCGTTAGACCTGCTAGGAAACCTCGACAGGGGTGGTGACGGCCCTTGAGCCCTGGCGCGAACCCCAGCCCGAAAGACAAGCGGACCAATTGCCCACCCGGCCTCCCGCGCAGACCACGATAAAATCCTCCGGCTCCTTCACCACGTGTTGCCAGGCTTGCTCGTCTCCCGGTTCGATCCCGCCCGGCAGACGGCCGGCTTTTTTCAGTTCCGCCACCGATTGCCTGGCGTGCTCGAACAGGCATTGCTTGACCTGTTGCTTGCTCCACCCGTTGTCCCGCAACACTTTCACGTGCTCTGCGCCGAAGACGATCACCGCGTCCGGCTGCCCCACGATGGCCCGCGCTCCGAGATTTGCAATTGCGTCGGCCATACCGTAAAGCAGTGGTTCCGGTGTCGCGGAAAGCTGGTTGTAGGTCTGGTACACCCCGTCCGCGGCGAACAATGTAGTGGCGCTCTGTTCCGGCTTAAGTCCACGCTCCACATGCAGCGGTTCCCAGGGCGATCCCGCCTCGTTCTCCGCAAAGCAGAAGGATATTTTGCCTGGATTGCCCAGGGTGGAGCGATCCAGCTTGCCCGGCCGGGTGTTGATGGCATTCATCATCAACAGCCGCAGCGCCCGCCCGATGGTCACGTTGGGGCGGAAACCGGGGCCGAAAGCGTTGTCCTCCCCATTTATGCCCAGCTGCCGGGTGATCGGCCCGTTTACAATGATCACCACCGAGGCGCCGCCAGTGCTGGTGGCGATACCGTGATAGGCGAAGCGCGGATCGGTCAATCCCCGCACGGCGGAGAGCACCACGGGCATGTATTCGGGCAGGCAGCCCGCCATTACCGCGTTGATGGCCACTTTGTCCGCGGTGACCCGGGTATTGCGGGCGCTCACCACGCCCACCACCTCGTCGCCCTGGACGCCCCCCGCCGCGAGCATGGCCCCCACCGAGTCCTCACTGGGAGGAACCACGGGCAGGCCATCGCTCCAACCCTTCTCGTAGTAAAATTCGATCAGACCGGCGGCGTCCCGCGGGTCCGTTGCTTCCGCTGACATAGGCGAAATCCGTCTCATTAAGTTTCAAGGATCGAAATCCCATGTTATGGTTAATCACGCGGTTAACACAAAATGCGGTGATGTTCCACCTGGGAACGGCCTGTAATGAAGGCCCGATACGCCAATCATTCGTGAGCCATCGACAAGGTGCAATGAAGATTTTTGCAGTGCGGATCAGGCCCATTCATTTAAAGATTACAATTCCCCTATTGGCCATCTGGGTCGTATCCCTCGCCTGGTCGGCCAACCACCACATCGAGAATCAGCGCTATCGGCTGAGCTATCTGGCCAAGGGTGTGCAGCAGATTGCCCGGCGCAACGCCGCGCTCATCAACGCCGCGGAAGCGGGGCGCATCACCTGCGAGTCCGTCCAGGGTCAATCCGGCCAAGATTGTGGCGCCCGGGACCCGCGAACGGGATTGGTTGCCTGCCAATTTTCCGGGGATTGTGCCTACCGATTCGGGACCGAGCGTGCGCGCCTCCAGGCCGCACTGGTGGAGACCGTGAAGGATCTGCAATATCTTCCCTATTTCAGCGAGCTTTACAGGGAACGTGTGCTGGCACGGGAAAAGCAGGATAAGGAGTTCAGTTTTCGCATAGAAGTGCAACGGGTCTTGCCCGGCGGCCGCTTCGCGCTGGTGGATGGGCTTGCCGTGCCCGGCGGCGGCGCATACAAGTTCGGACAGCCCGTCCCCCTTTACGCAGCCGCCCCCGCGGCCCGGGCTCGTGCCAGGGAAGCCTGGGAATTCGGAAAGATGACCGAATTCGTTACAGAGGCGCACTACCAACTCTTCTGGCCCCTTGAGCACGAGGGGAAGATTCAGGCCCTGCTCACGATCCAGGTGGAGCGGGAGCAGCAAAGTACCGAGTACGCCGTGGGTCTGGTCATCATGCTATCCCTGTGGTTCATCGTGCTCACCATGGTCACCGCCGTTTCCTCGATAATTTATGGCGCGATCTGGCTGGTCAATCTGGTTCCCCTTTGGGTGACTGTCCTCTTGCTGCTGGGGGTGTTCGCCGCGCTGGTCTATTTCCGTGCACAGCTCGCTGCTTTAATCAAGCTGCTCATCGGCCGTGGACACGGGCGGAAAACCGCATGAGCGCTTCCGAGGGGGCTGTCTCCAATGCGGGTGGGCGATTGGAGAAACTGACGGACTGGATCGAGGCGCGGCTCACGGAAGACTATGCGCCTCCCGAAGTGTTGCAGCATGCGCCGGAACTGAGCGTGCCGGACGCCTACCGGGTGCAAGCGGCGTACATGGCCCGGCGCGTAGCCGCGGGGGATGCCATCGCGGGTTACAAGGCGGCCCTCACCAGCAAGGCCATGCAGGAGCGGGAGGGATTTGACGAGCCCATCCTGGGCACATTGCTCACTTCGCGGCGCCTGCCGGCGAATGCGCCGGTCTCCCTGGGACGCTATCTGAGGGCTACCCTTGAGCCGGAGGTGGCGGTGCTGCTCAAATCCGCCCTGGTAGGACCGGGTGTGACGGCGGCGCAGGCCCTGGCCGCGGTGGAATGCTACCTGCCCGCCGTGGAAATAGGCGATATCCGCACCGGGGACAATGCGCGCAGCCTGCAGCAGACCATAGTGTGCAACACATTCAATGGCGGTTATGTGCTGGGAGGCGAGGGGGTCACGCCCGCGGGCATCGACCTGCGCTACGAGGGCATGGTGCTGGAAGTGAACGGGGAAGTGGCCGGCTCCGCCACGGCGGTGGAAGTGCTGGGCGATCCCATCAACTCCGTCGCCTTCATGGCCAACAAGTTGGGGGAGATCGGACTTGTACTGCAACCCGGCATGGTGCTGCTCACCGGCTCCATCGTGGCCAGCGTGCGGCTGCATCCAGGGGATGAGGTGCGGGTGGGATTCACCCGCCTGGGAGCTGTTCAGGTACACTGCGCGGAATGATGCCCGCCAGGATGTGGCTCAAGGCAGGTCCAGCGCCGTGGTAATGCTGCGGGTCCATTTCTTGCCCCAACCCGGCAGCACCGCCGACCAACTGCCCGCCATACCGCCGGCCCGCACCAGAATCACGTCTTCCGGCTTTTCCATCACATAACGCCAGGTGTGCTCGTCTTCAGGTTTGATCGCGCCGGGCAGGCGTGCGGCCCGCTTGAAGTCGGCCACGCGGCGCCGGGCGTGTTCCAGCAGAAATTCCTGCACCCTCCGCTTTGTCCAGCCCGCCTTGCGGATTACTTGCGCATGCTCGCCAGCCATCACCACCAGATTTTCGTTGAACCCGCGCACGTTGGGAGAAGCCAGGTTGCATAGAGCGTCGGCGAACTGCAGCAGCAACGGTTCAGGTTCTCCGGCCAACTGGTTGTAAACGCCCAGTTGGGAGTTGCAAGCATAGATGGTGACCGCGCTCTGTTCCGGCGCAAGGCCCCGCTCCACATGCAGGGGTTCCCAGGGTGCGTCCGCGTCGAATTCCGCGAAGCAGAAGCTGTATTTGCCCGGCGTGCCCAGGGTTGCGCGGTCCAACAGGCCGGGGCGGGCCTTAAGCAGATTCATCATGACCAGCCGCACCGCACGCCCAATGGTGGCGTTGGCTCTGCAACCCGAACCGAAGGCGTTGTCCGCCGCGTTGATGTGCAACTGCCCGGAGATGGGCCCGCTCACGATAATAACCAGGGCGGAGCCGCCGGTGCTGGAGGCTGGGCCGTGATAATCGAAGTCGGGATGAAAGAGCCCCCTCACCGCCGCCGCCACCACGGGAAAGTAGGAGGGCAGACAGCCGGCCATCACCGCATTGACGGCCACTTTCTCCACGGGGGCCGAGGCGTTGCGGTCATTTAGCCGGCCCAGCACTTCGCCCCCCGCGAAGCCCCCCGCGGCCAGCATGGCCTGCACCGAGGCCTCCGTTGGCGGAACCAGGGGCAGGCCATCGCTCCAGCCGCGGCTGTAGTAATATTCAATCCACTGGGCGGCGCCGTCCGGGGTGCTTTCAGGTATGCGGAGTGGTTCGGGAGCGGGACTGACCGTCATGCAAGCAGCTCCTGATCGCCCTCCTGGCCGGCGCGGGCCGGAAGTTCGCTGGGGCTGTGAAAGCGCAGCAGCAGGCCGTTCACCAATTCGGGAGCCTCGTACTGGGCCCAATGCCCTACCCCTGCCAGGATGTGCGTGTGAATATCCGGCTTGGCGGCCCTCACCCGCTCCAGGCGGTGCGCCACGCTGGGCCTGGCCATGGGGTCTTTCTCTCCGATCAGGAATTGCGCGGGAATGTCCATCTGAGCCAGAAAGCCCACCACGCTGTCCGTCCAGCTGAGCCCCCAGTTGCGGAATCGGGCCAGTTCGATGTTGGCGCGGTGCAGGGACACGGTCTCATCGCTGATTCTGCTGGCGTCGCGGATCATCATGTTTTCCAGGTTGGTGCGATGAACGCGCAGTATATCCTCTTCTTCCATGCCCGGCCGGGCCTTGAGCAGTTCCACCGACGGTCCCTCGCCCTTGGGCTTGCCCATTCCGCCTGGACCGAGCAAGGTCAGGCGCCGCACCCTGCCATTCATGTGCGCCGCCAGCCCGGCGCCGATCATGCCTCCAAAGGAAAAGCCCACCACATGAAAGGGCTCCCCCTCCGGCCAGATCAGATTCACGCCTTCGGTCACCAGATCGATGTACTGCTCCAGGGAAATGTCCGGAGCCACGTCGCCGGAATCTCCGAATCCGGGCAGGTCCAGGGCGACACAGGCGAAGTGCTCCGCCAGCAAGGGCAGGTTGAGAATCCAGTGCCGGTAGGAGCCGGAGCCTCCGTGCATGACGAGCATTTTCTCCCCCTGGCCCATGCGGCGGAATACTATCTCGCTGCCCGCGGAGGGTGTGACGGAAGATCTGTGGTCGAAATTGATCTGCATGGGTGGGTGGGTGCGATCCAGACAGTTAGCAGGAATGGGTTAACAGCGGTCTTAGCATTGCGCGCGGCGCAGGATCAAGCGGAGGGGCCGCGCACCAGGGCCAGCACTTCCGCCAAGGCGCCTGGTTCTTCGAAGCGCCGCAGGACCTCCAGCAGGTTGCGCGCGCGCGCGGCGAGCTGTGGCTCGGCCAGGGCCATGAATTTGCCCTCCATGGCGTTCCAGTTCATGGGATTGCCGGGATTGCCCAGAGCCAGCGGCACTGCCGCGTGCAACTCCCGCCCGTCTTCCAGACGCACGTCAAGCACAGCGGCCCGCTTGTCCATATCCGGTGCCGGCCGCAACTCCAGGCGGCTCACCAGCGACGCGATGGCCGGGTCCGCCAGGCGGCCGGCGGAAAAATCTTCCGCTGTTGCGTGGTAGCCCCGCAGGCCCAGAGCGACGCAGTAAGCCAGGCTGAATTTCCCTTCCAGGGGCGTCGCGGGGGACGGTTTACCCGCCACCTGGGAGGCCAGGGGGTGAATTTCCAGCACCAGCCGCTCCACGCCACCGCCGTTGATGTGCTGGGCCAACTGCCGGGCGGCGTCAATGGCGGGATGGGTCAACAGACAGGATGCGTAGGGCTTGAAGGTGTTGCGCAGCAATTCCTGGCCCGCGCTCAGTTCCAGCGGTGCGAACCCCACCGACCCGTCCTGCACCATCGTATTGGCGAGACTGCCGTCCCCACCGTCTAGCAGCCCCTCGGCGGCCTGAAAACCGTGCGCGGCCAATTGGGCGGAGAGCACCCCGTCCATGGCCGACTTGCCCGCATGGAAGGGTTTGGACATGGTGCCAAAGGAACCGGTGAGCCCACTGGCCTGGGTGGCGGCCAGTCCGAGGGCGCTCAAAATCTGCCCCTCATCCAGGCCCAGGGCGGCGCAGGCCGTGGCCGTGGCCGCCAGTTTGCCGATCACGCCGGTGGAATGGAAGCCCCGCTCGGTGAGTGCCTGCCCCAATCCCTCGTTGCCCAAACGCCCTCCCACTTCGAAACCGGTGATGAAGCTGGTCAGGCATTCCGCGCCCGAGAGGCCCTCATGCGCGCCCAGCGCCAAGGCCACGGCCCAGGTGGGACCGCTCAAATGGGCAAGGGAACCAACATGGGTATCGTCGAAGTCCAGGCAGTGGGCCATGGTGCCGTTGACCAGGGCGGAGAGCGCGGGCGTGGTGATGCCCCTAAGCAGTATGGGCGCGGCGCCGCTTCCGCCCCAGTCCCTGGCCATGTCACGCACGGACTCGGCCGCCGGCTCGTGATAAGCGCCCAGCGCCACGCCGCACCAGTCAACCAGGCACATCTTCGCGGCGTCCAGCACCTCCGGATCGAATTGCCGCGTTGCGGCGGCGGCAATAAAGCGCGCCGCGGTGGCGCCATTTGATTCGGCGGGGGAATTCATTGCGCACTCCTTCCCGGAACTTTATTTCTGAATTACCGGCAGCATAGCCCGAAACGGCGGAAATGACACTTCACGTCCCGCGGAGCCCCTCTTACCTGCCTTTAAAGACAGGCACCCTTTTTTCCAGCATTGCCGCAATGCCCTCCCGCTTGTCCTCGGTGGTATAGATGGTGGAGACGATATAGGTCTCCAAATCGATGGCCGAACGGAAATCCATTTGCATGCCCTGGCGCACGGCCTTCTTGACCAGGCCCAGGCTGAGGGGGGCGCGCTGCCCATACAGCGTGGCCAACTCCAGGGCCTTGCCCAGGGCGGCGCCGGCAGGCACGAGCCAATTGATCAGCCCGATCCGCAAGGCTTCCTGCGCGTCCAGCATCTCCGCGCCGAACAGGATTTCCAGGGCCTTGGCCTGACCGACGATACGTGGCAAGCGCTGGGTGCCACCCGCGCCGGCCACCGTGCCGATTCTGGAGCTGGTAAT
The DNA here is from genome assembly GCA_027297205.1 of SAR324 cluster bacterium. Lineage (GTDB taxonomy): Bacteria > SAR324 > SAR324 > SAR324 > JACQKK01 > JAPUIH01. Next base: position 8,495 of record JAPUIH010000109.1, read on the forward strand.
GCTGAAGGTGGCGCCCTCCCCGGCGATGCGCAAATCGCAAGCCAGGGCGAACTCCAGGCCGCCAGTGATGCAGAATCCCTCGATCGCGGCCAGCACGGGCTTGCCGAGCTGTTCCATGGCGTCGTTGAGCGCGTGCCACGAGTTGAGCATTTCCCATATTTGCGCGGGCTTATCCGCCGCGAGAGCTTCGTTCAGGTCTTGCCCCGCGGAAAAAAACTGCTCCCCGCCGGTAATCACCACGGCGCGCACGGAGGGATTGGCGCCGGCCTCCCGCAGGGCGGCCATCACTTCGTGCTTCATGGCGAGATTGAAGGCGTTTTTCTTGTCCGGCCGGTTCAATGTGATGATGCATGCCTCGTCCCGCCGCTCCACCTCGATGGTCTTGTTTGCCATTGCCCAATCCTCTCAATTCATTGTGTGACCGCCGCCCAAGATCCGCCGCGCACCGTACGGGTGCGGCCCCCTGCCGCCGCGCATTATACCCTAACGGCCGCTCCGTCGACACAGCCATTCCGGGACAGGAGGGGCTTCGCGCCGGGGGTGCATTCCCCGCGGCGGAAGCAAGGGCGGAATGGAAATTCCCTGTCATACGAAGCACTTCGCGGCAATAGTATGGCGGATAGAATTAGCCAATTTCGGTAATTCGCCGGAATGGCGGCAATAGCATCAGCACACCCGGCACGAAATAGCGCGCGGATTTGCACGAGCAAAGCTTTCGCGGTTGTTGCACGCGGATTGCCCCCTGCTGTGATAAAATGGGATACGAAAACTTGCCATTCGTCTGATAAATTGCCTGCATAGCAGGTAAAGTATCTTAACCGTTTTCGCCGGTATTTTGCAGTAAATGCCTGTGCATTCCAGCCAGAAACGAACATTGGCAAGGGGGTGAACTGAAAGAATTGACGAAATTCGTGGCCGAAGCGAATCCCCCCGCAATGGTTGCTTTCC
>JAPUIH010000011.1 GCA_027297205.1 SAR324 cluster bacterium
GCACGTTCCGGATTGCGCGAAGCCAAGCCGGCGCAGGTGGCGGAGCTGGCCCCCGTATTGCGGGGCGCCCTGGCGGAGCGGAACGGGGATCAATGGCGCCGCATGATCCTGCACTTCCGTACCAGCCGGGCCATTCGCGGATTCGTGGACGGGAAAGGCCTGGCCAATTATTCCCAGCGCGGCGTAGCCACTCCAGATCACATTATCCGTACCAAAAATCTGCCCCTGCTGCTGCCGGCCTGCAAACCGGGTGAGCTGGAGTCCTTCGCAACGGGTTGCCGGGAAGCGGTGGGAAGCTACGTGGCGGCATACCATGAGTACTTCCGGGCGGGGGCCGCGGCCTCCCCTCAGCCCAAGACAGAGCTGGACCCCATGCCCCGGGTGATGCTGCTCCCCGGGGTGGGCATGTTCACGGCCGGCAAGACGGAGCAGGATGCGCGCATCGCCGCGGACCTTTTCGAGCACACCATCGGCATTATCGCCGATGCCGAGGGCCTGGGCCGTTACACTCCACTCGGCGCGCCCGAGTTGTTCGAGATGGAGTACTGGTCCCTTGAGCAGTCCAAGCTGGGCAAAGCGGCGGAAAATCCCCTGGCCCGGCAGGTCGTGCTGATTACCGGTGCAGGCTCGGGCATAGGAGCCGCCACGGCGCAATGCTTCGCGGAGCAAGGAGCCCATCTGATTTTGTTGGACCTCGCTCAGACGGCCCTGGCCGAGGTGGCCGGACAAGCCCGCCAGGCCGGGGTGGGAGTGGAAAGCGTTGTGGCGGATGTGACGGATCCGGCCGCGGTGGCCGATGCGTTTGCACGTGGCGCAAGGCGCTTCGGGGGCCTGGACATCGCCATCTCCAACGCCGGAGGCATCTGGCAGGCGCCCATGGCGGAGGCCCGGGAAGAGGCGCTGCGGGAGAGCTTCGAACTGAATTTCTTCGCCCATCAGCATGTCGCCTCGCAAGCCGTGCGCCTCTTCCAACGGCAGGGCACCGGAGGTCAGCTCCTGTTTAACGCCTCCAAATCGGCCTTCAATCCCGGGTCGGGCCTGGGCCCCTATACTATTCCCAAAGCCGCTGCAATCGCGCTCATGAAGCAGTACGCGGTTGATTACGGCAGCATCGGAGTGCGCAGCAACGCGGTCAACGCGGATCGGGTGCCTACCGCGTTGTTTGGGGACGGCGTGCTCAAGGCGCGGGCCAAGGCGCGGAAATTGTCTTTGAACGAATACCTTGCGGGCAATCTGCTGGGCCAGACCGTGCAGCCGGAGGACGTGGCGCGGGCTTTTCTACACCTCGCGCTTTCGGCAAAAACCACCGGCACCGTGCTGCCCGTGGATGGAGGCAATATCGCCGCTGCTCCCCGTTGATGAATTTTCACGGGCCTCATGCCGGCTGTAGCCCTGCCAACCCAACGCCCCGTCAATACCTCGCTCCTAGCCGGCGGGCGTCAGGCAGGCTTCCAACCCGGAAGCCATGCCCCGCATCAACCGGAAGTACAGCTCCCCGCCGGGATGCAACAGCGCGCCCAGGGGGTCCAAGGTTTCAGCGCGGGCGTTCGTACCCTCCAAGATAGCGGCCATCAGCCTCGGCGAGGTCCGCGGCTCGCCGAACACACAGGCCACCTTGAGCAGGCGTATACTCGCCCGCAGTTCTTGGAGCCGCCGGGCGCCAGGCCCATGCTGGGGGGTTGCCGTCATGAACCCCGCCGACTTGAGGCCATAGCGGCGTTCGAAATGCCTGTAACCGTCATGAAACACCAGGTAGGGGCGGCCTGCCAGCGGTGTCATTCTGCGCCGCAACTCGGCATCGAGCGCCTTCAGCCGCATAGCCAGATTCCCGCCGTTGGCGCGATAGCGGGGCGCATTGACCGGGTCCAGGGCCGCCAGTTCACGCACCATCGCGGCAGCCATCACCAGGGCGTTGCCCACATCGAGCCAGATATGCGGGTCCATCTGCGCATGGGGCGTCTGGGCATGCCCGGCTTGATGATTCTCCTGACTGCCACCCACTTCCGCCGGAAGATGCGTCACGGATGGCAGGGACGCCATCGCAACCACCCTTGTGCTTGCGGGGAGCGCCCGCAGTGGCCGTTCCAGGAAGGTTTCCAGGGCCGGGCCGATCCAAAAGACGATGCGCGCCCGCTGCAGGGCCCGGACCGCCGAGGGACGCAGGGTGGCGGAGTGGCCGGAGCTTCCACCGGTCACCAACAGCGTGGGCCGCGCCACTTCACCCATCACCGCTGCCGCCAGGGAATGCACCGGTTTAATGGAGGCCACCACCAGAGGCGTTCCCTGCGCAAAACTGTCCGTGACCAAGAACGCCGTTAGGGCGGTTATTGCCAGCAGACAAGCCATGTTATAACGTAACATATCAGCCATGAAGCCGGGACAGTGTGGGAGCGGCAAGGCGCCGGAAACGATTCCGTGGTGGTGTAACGATTCACTATATCCCGGCCGGATTCACAAGGAAAAGAGGAACAGGGCGATGGAATTCGCGAGGCAGGCCAAGGGCAGGCATAATCACAAGAGCTGTATCGCGCAGGCCCTTGCCAGCGCGGACCAGGTTTGCCGCTCCGACGGTGCGCGGCTGACCGACCTGCGCCGTAAAGTGCTGGAGATCGTCTGGCGCGGCCATGACGCGGTCAAGGCCTATGACATACTGGAGCGGCTGGGTGGAGAGCGCCGCTCCGCCAAACCCCCCACGGTATACCGCACGCTTCGCTTTTTGCTCGAGCAGGGTCTGGTGCACCGGCTGGAGAGCCTGAACGCATTCGTGGGCTGCCCCACCCCTGCCGGGCGCCACGAGAGCCAGTTCCTGATCTGCGAGCGTTGCGGCTGGGTGAGGGAATTTCACGCCGCGAAATTGGACCAGGCCATCGCAAGGCAGGCCAAGGCCGTTGGATTTCAAGTGCACAAGAAGACGATCGAGGTGTTTGGCCTGTGCACCCATTGCCAAACTGGGAGGAGAGCTACCTGATGAGTGCGAACGCGGAAGGGCGCGCGCTGATCGAGGCGCGGGAAGTGAGCGTGCGCCTTGGAAAACGGGAGGTGCTCGAATCCGTGGACGTACGGGTGAATCCCGGGGAGATTGTGACCCTGGTGGGACCCAACGGTGCCGGAAAGACCACGCTGGTGCGGGTGCTGCTGGGGATCGTGAAGCCGGACAGCGGCCGGGTATTGCGCAGAGAGGGTCTGAGCGTCGGGTATGTTCCCCAAAGGTTGCAGGTGGACCAAACCCTGCCGCTGACCGTGCGGCGTTTCCTCACCACTGGACACGGGTCTGATGCCAACGCGATATCCCATTCCCTGGCAGAGGTGGGAGCCGGGCACCTGGACGACACATTCTTGCATGATCTGTCCGGAGGCGAGTTCCGGCGCGTACTGCTGGCGCGGGGCCTGTTGCGCAATCCTGGATTATTGATCCTGGACGAGCCCGTGAGTGGTGTGGACATCACCGGGCAGTTCGCCCTTTACGATCTCATTTCACGCATTCGCAAGGAGCGGGGCTGCGGCGTGCTGCTCATTTCCCACGATCTGCACATCGTGATGGCCTCCACGGACCGGGTGATATGTCTGAACCGTCATATTTGCTGCTCCGGTCATCCGGAATCGGTGATGCGCGATCCAGCCTATGTGGGGCTGTTTGGAGAACGGGCCTCGCAGGGCCTGGCCGTGTACGCCCACAGCCATGACCATTCCCACGAGCCGGAAATCGTGGAGGGCGCGCAGAACCGATGAAGGGCATAATCCGGGCAGGAAACGGATGGTGTGGCGATGATTGAGGAATTTGTACTGCGCGCCCTCTTGGGAGGCACCGGAGTGGCCTTGGTGGCCGGCCCTTTGGGTTGCTTCGTGATCTGGCGGCGCATGGCCTATTTCGGAGATTCCCTGGCCCACAGCGCCTTGTTGGGTATCGCCTTGGGCGTGGGTCTGGGCATGGACCTCAATCTGGGCATCATGGCGGCCTTCGTGGTCTTCGCCTTGTTGCTGGTATTTTTGCAGAACCAGCAACGTGTCGCTTCGGACACCCTGCTGGGTATTCTCTCCCATGGGGCCCTCTCCCTGGGGCTGGTGGCCATCAGCATGATGGAGGGAACGCGGGTGGATTTGCTCGGGTATCTGTTTGGGGACATCCTGGCCGTCACCTGGATCGACCTGATTTGGATATATGGCGGCGGAGCGGTGGCGTTAGGGCTGCTGGCCTTCATCTGGGGTGGGCTGCTGGCCGTCACCATTCATGAGGAACTGGCCCAGGCGGAGGGCGTGCCCGTATTTGCCGTGCGGTTTGTGTTCATGCTGCTGATCGCCCTGGTGATCGTGATCGCCATGAAGATCGTGGGAATCCTGCTGGTAACCGCCCTGCTGATTATTCCCGCCGCGGTTGCCCGGAGGTTTGCGCGCACACCTGAACAGATGGCCGCCGGGGCCGCCGGGGCCGGAGTGATCGCTGTTGTGGGGGGCATTGGGGCCTCGTTGGCCTGGGACACGCCCTCGGGCCCTTCCGTGGTGTTGGTGGCAGCCTTGATGTTTTTGCTCAGCATCAGCCTGCCCGGTGGACGTGGGGTGTTGTAGCCGCATCATGGTCAGGGTGCGGCGCGGTTGCAAATTTTTTTTTCGGCAATCTATGATTGAGGAGAACCCCCTCCTGGGCGGGCGAATAGCCCGGTTGGAAGCGTACCATGCCTAAATATTTCGAATACGTATTTGCGGCCTATGCCATTTGGATTGGCGGGTTCGGCTTCTATCTCGCCCATCTGTACCGCAAATCCCGCCGCATCGCCCGAGCCTTGCAGCAATTACCAGAGGAAAGCGGCAAGTCCAGCGGCAGCCCATGATATCCCTCTCCGACCTGACCATGCGGTTCGGCACCCAAGTGCTGTTTGAAAATGTTGCCTGGCGGCTCAACCCCGGCGGCCATTACGGATTGGTGGGCGCGAACGGCACCGGAAAATCCACCCTGCTGCATTTGCTGTCCGGAGAGCTGAAGCCGGAGTCGGGCCAGATTTCCCGCGCCAACGACCTGCGCCTGGGGATATTAGAACAGGATCATTTTCGCAATGATGCCCTGCGGCTGCTGGACGTCGTGCTGATGGGCCGGCCGCGGCTGTGGGAGGCACTCCGGGAAAAGCATGTGCTGATCGAGAAGGCCGGGAATGGGGGAGAACTTCGGCTGGACGAGGCCGAGGGCAGGCGGCTTGGGGAACTGGAGACCATGATCGCGGACAGCGACGGCTATACCGCCGAAGCTTATGCAGCCAGCATGCTTGCCGGATTGGGCTTGCCGGAAGAACGGCATGACCGGCCCATGGGCGAGCTGTCCGGAGGCTACCGGCTGCGGGTACTGCTGGCCCGTACGCTCTTTCAGGAGCCGCAACTGCTCCTGCTGGACGAGCCCACCAATCATTTGGACATCGTGTCCATCCGCTGGCTGGAGGGCCACCTGCGCACATTCCCCGGCACCTTCGTGCTGGTTTCCCACGACCGGCATTTCCTGAACACGGTCTGCGATCACATCGCGGATCTGGATTACCTGGAACTGCGGCTTTATCCAGGGAACTACGACCGCTTCGCAACAAACAAAGCGATGGCCGAGGAACGCAAAAAAAAGGAGATCGCCCGCACGGAAAAGAAAGTCGCGGAGATGCAGCAGTTTATCGACCGCTTCCGCGCAAAGGCCACCAAGGCAAGGCAGGCTCAATCACGCCAGAAGCAGGTGGAGCGCATGGAACTGCCCCAGATCAAGCGCAGTTCCCGTCAATACCCCGTCTTCAAATTCACACCCAAGCGTCCCTCGGGCAGGGAGGCGCTCACCCTAAGGCAGGTGGCCAAGGGCTTCGATGGCAGTCCGGTGCTGGAAGGGGTATCCCTGGAATTGGCGCGCGGCGACAAATTGGCCGTGGTCGGCCCTAACGGAATCGGCAAATCGACCCTTCTCAAGTTGATCGTGGGAGAACTGCAGACCGATCGGGGCAGCGTGGAACTCGGATATGAGTTGCAGTTGGGCTACTTCGCACAGGAGCACCAGGCCGTGCTGAACGCCAGGGGCACTGTCTACGACTGGCTCTATATGGCCTCGCCGGACAAGGAGATCGGCACCGTGCGCGGCACCTTGGGCCGGGTGCTGTTTTCCGGAGATGAGGCGGCGAAACCCTTGGCTGCCCTGAGCGGGGGGGAAGCCACGCGGCTGCGCCTGGCCGAGTTGATGTTGCGTGGAGACAACCTGCTGGTGCTGGACGAGCCCACCAACCATCTCGATCTGGAAGGACGGGAGGCTCTCATGCAGGCCTTGCTGGACTACCAGGGCTCGCTCATATTCGTCAGCCACGACCAACACTTCGTCTCAACCGTGGCCACGCGGGTGCTGGCATTGAGCCCGGACGGCCAGGACGATCATCACGGCACCTACGAGGAATACCTGGCACGCCAGGGCGCGGACTATCTGAACGCCGACAGCGCGGTACTGGCCGTCCGAAAATCCACCAGAAAAAACGACCGGGAGGGTGGAGAGGAATTCGAGCGGCGCAAGGCCCGTAAACGGGATGTGGCGCGCCTGCGCAAGCAGATCGGCAAGCTGGAGGCGGAGGTGGCGGCCCTGGAAAAGGAGGTGCGGGAGATTGACCGGCGCTTTGCGGAAAAGGACTACTACGGCAAGACCAGTTGGGAGCAAATCGAATCGGACGAGCGCGGCAAGCAGGAACTGAAACGCAAACTGGAGTCCACCATGGCGGCATGGGAAAACGCCGCGGGCGATTTGGAGAGGGAGGGAGAGGGTTCTTGATTCAGCGAAACGGCTTGTAGATGTGCAATCTTTACACGCCTCCGTGAGGCGGCGCCTGCTAGCAGCCCACCGCCTGTTTGAGATTGCCCGCCAGGCGTCCGTCCTTGCTATCCGGGAGGGGCGCAAAAACGGGTTTCTTCAGTTTCGCCCCCACCTGGGGCACAATCACCGACAGGGCCTTGGGCTCTACAGTAAAGGTGGCGGGCAATCTTCCCACGTACTGCCCATCCGCCTCCAGGTATACCGCGCCCGTGGGCGCCGAGACCCTGAGGGTGCTTGCGCGGGCGCTGCCCGCCGGCGGACCCTGGTCTTTTCTGCGCAGCAGCAGCGCTGCAAACCCGGTGAGCAGATCCAGATGTGAGGCCGGCGCGAACCAAAGCGCGTCCAGGGCACCATCGGTGGGGCTGGCCTGGGGCGCCACCTTGCCGAGCATAGGATAATATTGCCCGCCCATCACCAGACCCATCGGGCAAGGCCCGTCATAGAGCAGGCCGGAGGCATTCTCCAGACGGACCCGGGGTCCCAGGCTCCGCAAAACACCGCCCAGCGCGAGCAGCGCAGCAGCCAGACCCTCCGGGTTGCGCCCGGCCCCACCACGCAGAATGGCCCTGAACTGAGGTCCCAGTCCAAATCCCGCACCATTGAGGAAATAGCGTGTCACCGGCCTGCCATCTTCCGCAAAGCAGGTAACGCACCCCACATCGAAGGGCATGGTATGTCCCGCCTGCAGCACTTCCACCTGCCGGGTCAGCCTGCGCGGGAACTCGATGGTGCGGCTCCATTCTCCAGGGCGGATCATGGACAGAAAGCCTACCCCGATGGACTTGCGGTGAGATTCGGCCAGGGCCATCATTCCATTTACGACACCGTAGGCGGTGTCAATACCACCGGCGGCGATAATTTTACGGAAGCCCTTCATTGCGCTTACGCGGGCCGCTTCTCCCGCCTCCTCGACGCTTTCGGCAATCGTTACTTCAACCGGCGCGAACTGACGCAGCCACTCGCGCTGGTGGGCCTGCCATACGCGCCCGGTGCGGTGATGATGGGCGCTAGGGTCCAGAATGATCTGTGTGGATTCGGCCATTTCAACACACCAGGTCTTGCGGCGGTAGAGGGTAGGGCCGCACTTCTTGATAGACGACGCCGGATATCTGTGCGGCCAGGGGCTCCAGCCTGCCCACATCCCCCAACAATACCATATCCAAATGCTCGGGATGGTGGGTTTTCTGTAATACCCGCAATACGTCCTCTTGGCTCACCGCTTCCATTCGGGCTTGATTGGTTTCCTCGCTGTCACTCTCTACACCGTAGAGTTCCTGGGCGACACGCAGTCCCAGCAGCTTGCCCGGCGTGTCCCGCAGAAAGGGATGGGAGTTGCTCAGCGCGTCCTTGGCCAGCCGCAGCTCCTCGCCCGTTACCCCGCCGGCCACCAACTCCTCGTAAAGAGAGATCAGCAGGGGCAGGGCCTCGGCGGTATGTTCCGCGGCGGGAAAGGTGTACATGGAAAACGGCGAAAGCTGATCGCGGGGACAGCGGCCCGACATGTTTTCGTACCAGCAGCTTGCACCGTAGGAAAGGCCGCGCTCCCCCCGGATTACCCGAAACATGCGGGAGTTCATGTCGCCGCCGAAAATAAAGGCAATCAGACGGTGAATATGCCAGTCCGAGTCCAATTCCCGCGCCGAGAAGGCGCCAAGCATGATCTCGTCCGTATTCGTGTCCGGGTCGGGAATGATGATGAGCCGCCGTCCCTCCCCGCGGGCCGGCGCATAATCATCCCAGGGGTAGGATGCGCCGTTGCCCTTGCGGGGAAGCGTGATTTTCTCCGCGACTCGTGCTTGCACATCCTTTTCCAGCAGATCGCTTTGCACGGCTAGAAACGGCTCTCCTCCGGCAAAGAGCTTCTCGTGTTGCGCCCGCACGTCGTCCAGGGTACAGGCCCGCAGGCCCTGATCGTTGCCATCGGGCAGATAGCCGTTGGGCGCATTGCGGTAAAGCTGTTGCATATACATTTCCTGAGCCCGTAACTGCTTATGCTCTTCCCGGTCCGCGATCCAGCTGCTGAGCAGTTCTCCCTGAAGGCGCTCGAACTCACCCTGGTCGAAGTTCGGCTCGAGAATGGACAGCAGAAAAAGTTCCAAGGCCGGTGCGAGGTTCTCGGTGAGCGTTTGCAGCCTCAGGGAAACATGATCGTTGGCAAGGGAACAACCCATGGCTGCGCCCAGCCGCTCCAGGCGGCCATTAAGTTCGAAATTGCTCAGCCCGCCCGCCCCCATGAACAACATCTGTCCCATCAGCTGGGATACACCCTGCAGATGGGGTGGGTCCAGGCAGACTCCGGTGCGTGGCAGAAATACGGATATGGAGGTCACCGGCAGGGCCGGCGCATGCTGGTGGAGCATCTTCATGACGGCCTCGGCTCATGCTCCGGCCTTTGCACCACGGTCGCGCGCGGCGCGTCGATCCAATATTTTATCAGCAGCTCGCGCAGAGTGCCGGCATGCACCCTCTCGATCTCCCCCATCAGTTTTTCGCCGAAGAGCGGGTCTCCACAGGCGAAGGTATAGCCACCTACTTGCCGGGCCAGACTCATGTTGGAGCGCATACCCGAATAATGGGCGAGGCGCACCTGGTTGCGCGCCCGTTTCAGTTCGTCTTCGGGAATTCCCTTTTCCGCAAAATTTTGCAGGACATCTTTAATCGCTCCTTCGGCCTTCTCGGCAGGCACGCCGTGCTGCAGCGCCACATCCATCACGAACAACCCCGGTGAAACAAGCAGCAACTCCGGCTCCAACATGGTCGTGGAAACCTGGGTTGCCAGTCCTCCCAGCACCAGCTTTTGGTGAAGCGGCGAGGAGTGGCCTGCACTCAACAATGCTCCGAGCAAAATCAACGCCGGTGCGTCCGCATGCCGCAATCCGGGTGTGTGCGCGGTCATGACCAGGTATTCCGTGCTGATTTTACTGTTGGTAATTTCCTTGCGCAAGCTTTGCTGAGGCGCAGCCTCCGCCGGCGCGGGAGCCGCAAGGGGCGCACCCGGTGACAGGTCTCCATAACCCTGCTCCAGCATCTCCAGGGTATCGGCCTCATCGAATCCCCCCGCGATTACCACCAGAGCTCGGTTGGGAGCATAGTGCTGTGCATAAAATGTGGCGAAGTCCTCGTCCCGGAATCCCTCCACCTGCTCCATATAGCCGACGATGGGGTGCCGGTAGGGATGCGAGCGGTAGGCCGTGGCCATCACGGTTTCCCAAAGCTGCTCGGAGGGCATGTCCTTGTACATCTTCATCTCGCCCAACACGGCCCCGCGCTCCCTTTCGATCAATTCGGGGCTGAGCTTCAGATTGGCCATGCGGTCTGCTTCCAGCTCAATCACCCGCCGCAAGTGCCGGCAGGGCACGTTCACATGATAGGCAGTGGTGTCGTAAGAGGTGAAGGCATTCAGGCCCACGCCTCCGATCTCCGAAATGATCCGGTCGAAATCGCCGTCCCCGAGCCGCTCCGTCTCCCGGAACATCATATGTTCGAAAAAATGCGCCAAGCCGCGCTGCTGGGGCCCTTCAGATGCGCTGCCCACACTGTACAGGGTCAGGTACGCCATGACGGGGCTGATGGGATTGTGCAGGAGCAGTGCCTGCAGTCCATTCTCGAATCGGTAATGGCGCAGGGGATAAGCGCCGAGCAAAGAATGTTCCTGGAGCAGTTCCAAATCGTCAAACTCCCTGGGCAAAGCAGCGCAAGGTGCGAAACCGAGCGCAACGCACTGCGCCGGCTTGCACGGATCGCGTAGATCTGAGACCGGGCGGCAATGCCGCCCTCTCGTGTTATTAACTATATATCGGAAATGGACAGGCGGGAAAAGGCCCCCTTCGGGGGGCTCGGGAGGGTTACCCTCCCACGGCCAGCAGGGCGGGCGTGGAAGTGTTGGCCGCGAGAGCCGCAGTGCGCAAAGCCACACGGTTCCGGTACGGCGCTTGCTCCCGCAGCTTCTCCAGAAAGTCCACCGCCACTTCCCTGTGGCAGGGACCAGAGAAACAGTGACAGGCGAAGTACAGGGGGCGTTCGCCCTCGGAGGCATCGAGCAGCCCAAAGAAGCGTTCCGGGGCTTCCCTAAAGCGCAGGCGCAGCAGATTCTTGTAGCGCAGCCGGAAGAAATGCCAGGAATACTCCCCATTCAGCAGGGACTCGATCCAGATTCTAGGCGGGGCCAGCACGTGGGCCGGATTGAGATAGGGGCTGATGTTTTGCACCAAGCCGGGATTAACGTTCCTGGGAACCGTGTTGGATGGTGAATGCAGATGAAACATAATTAACCTCCTCCGTGAGTGCAAGGCCACGGCCTTGCCAGAATTAATTCAAGCTATCAATGAATATAGAGAAAGTCAAATTAATTTATGTTGTTTTTCAAAATTTTCCTTTCCCGCAGATGAAACCGAAAACGGTAATTAACCGATACAAAGCCGGGTAATGATAGACGTGACGAAACTGACCGTATAATACTGGTGACACCCTGCAGCACAGCTCAACAGAAAAAGGGAAATTAATTTGTTTATGCATAAATTTTCGGCACATTCCACCTTCCGAACGGTTTTATTTTGTATTAGAATGAGGCATTAGTTTACACCACAAATTCCAATCGAAGAATTGCAGTGCCGCGCCCTCCGGGGCACCCCAGACCTTAAACGTTCGAACCGGCAGATGGAAAAAGCACAGATTGAAATCCTGGTGCTGGATGATGAGGCCAGCATTCGCTGGGTAATCGAAAA
>JAPUIH010000110.1 GCA_027297205.1 SAR324 cluster bacterium
GCAAAACTGGAAGCCGAGCCCGCCGACAACATTATCGCCGATTGCAAGCTCCCGGAAATGGACGGCGTGCAATTTCTCGAAGAGGCCGGGAAAATCTGTCCGGCCGCCAAAAAGCTGGTGCTCACAGGAATCCGAAATCTCAAGACCGGCATCGCCGCGCTCAACGAGGCCCGCATCGACTGCTATCTGGCCAAGCCCGTGCGCAAGGAGGAGCCCCTTCCTCAGGAGGGCAGGGGCGTGGGAGCCGCCGCGCGCTGGGCGCCCAGCCCGGCGGTGATGGCCGGCAGCACTTCCCCGGCCGACTCCTGCACCACCACCGCGGCATACTGGTCATGGGGTGTCTCCTGATGGTTGATGATGGCCAGGGGCGTGCCCTTCTGTACGGCCATCAGGGGAAAACCCGCCGCGGGATAGACCACCAGGGACGAGCCCACCACCAGGAAAAGATCGCAGGCAACGGTTTCCTGGGACGCGCGCTCCAGGACCTGCTGGGGAAGTTGCTGCCCAAAAGACACGGTGGCGGGCTTCATCAGCCCCCCGCATTGCTCGCAGTCGGGCGCATCTCCCTCGGCGCTAACCCGTTCCTGGAATGATTCGCGCGGGTGGCGGTCCCCGCAACTCATGCAGGCCACGAAGCGGGAAGTGCCATGCAGTTCAATCACTCGCTCCGGAGAAGTGCCCGCAATCTGGTGCAGTCCATCCACATTCTGGGTAATCACTGCGGACAGCTTGCCGAGTTCTTCCAAATCAACCACCGCGCGGTGCGCCGCGTTGGGCTGGGCAATGGCGATCTCGGCATAAAACTCCGTGGTGCGCTGCCAGTAGCGCCGCCGGGACTCCTCACTGGCCAGGAACCGGTCGATGTGAAACTCGTTCGGATCGTATTTCTCCCAGACCCCTCCCGGTCCTCGGAAATCCGGAATACCGGACTCGGTGCTGATGCCCGCACCGGAAAACACTACGATCCGTTGCGACTGCTGGATCAGAGAAGCCAGTTTATCGACATTCTCGCTCATGTTGCTGCTCCTGGGCGGCGGGGGCGGGTTTGACCGCTCCTGTGAACTTGGTTGCCGTCTTCCCGTTCCAAATGTAAGAGTATTTCCTCCGCCGTAATCCCCATGGCCGCCTCTTATCCGCCATTTCTTGCGCTATCGCCCTTTGTTGCCATTCGCCGGGATTTACGGCACATTAATTTGTTTCCCAGAGGTGCCAGCGCGTTCCCGCGAGGGCCGCGGTCTTTTGTATAATCGTTTCCACACACCGCATGCATCGATATTTCAAAATAGCCGCCATCGCCGCTCTGCTGGTGTTCACCACATTGCAAGGCAGCGCTTCGGCCCGCTCGGACACGAATCTCAACGGCGAGGACGTGGCGGGCATCGTCAAGATGTTCCTGCGCAGTCACTTTTCCCGGGCGAAATTCGACGACACCCATTCCTCGGAGATGCTTGTCAATTTCATCAATCGCTTCGATTCCGGGCACTACTACTTTCTACAACGCGATATTGACGAATTCCAAGCATATTCCAGGCGGCTTGACGACCTGACCATGGATGGCGACATCAAGCCCGCATTTACGATCTTTGAGCGCTTCCGCAAACGCGTCAACGAGCGGGCCGAAGTGATTGCCGGCCTGCTGGAAGGAAAATTCGACCTGAAATCGCAAGATTCCCTCATCCGGGACCGCAAGCAGGAGCCCTTTCCGAAAGATGATGCGGATGTTAAGCGCCTTTGGGCAAAAAAGCTCAAATTCGAGATGTTGGAGCAGGTGCTGGCCGATACCAAGGACTCTGAAGCCAGGAAAAACCTGAACCAGCGCTACCGCAGCTTCCGTATCCAGATTAACCGCTACAAACCGAACGATGTGGTGACGGCTTATCTGAACGCCTTTACCTCCGCCTACGATCCTCACTCGTCCTATCTTTCGCCGGACGACCTGGAAAACTTCAACATTTCCTTGCGCCTTTCCCTGGAGGGCATCGGGGCCACCTTGCGCTGGGAAGATGGCGTGACCGTGGTGACTTCGATCATTCCAGGCGGCGCGGCCTGGCGGGAAGGCAGCCTGAAAAAAGAGGACAAAATTGTCGGGGTGGCCCAGGGACAAGACGGGGAATTCCAGGACATGCGCTATCTGCGCCTGATTGACGTGGTGAAGCGCATCCGTGGCAAGCGCGGCACCACGGTGCGGCTGGCCGTGCTGCGCAAGTCAGAGAAGGCCTTGGAAACCCGGCATGAAATCGCCATCGTGCGCGACAAGATAATCCTCAAGGAAGGCGAGGCCAAGGGCACCATCATGGAGCGGCCGGGCAAGGGCGGGGCACCGCTCAAGCTCGGCGTAATCAAGCTCCCTTCCTTTTACGTGGATTTCTCCAAACGCCACTCCAATCCGAAAGACTTCAAGAGTTCGTCGCGGGATGTGGCCAATATACTGAAGGACTTCAAGGCGAAAAAGGTGCAAGGCGTGGTGCTCGACCTGCGGGACAACGGCGGCGGTGGACTGGATGAGGCAGTGCAGCTTTCCGGGCTGTTTCTGCGTAAAGGCCCGGTGGTGATGGTGAAGAATATCCGCGGACGAATCTCCGTGCTGTACAATCCCCATTCGCGCCCGGTTTACGAGGGGCCGCTGCTGGTGATGACCAACCGCTACAGCGCCTCCGCCTCGGAAATCCTGGCGGGCGCGCTGAAGGACTACGGCCGGGCCCTGCTGGTGGGGGAACGCGCCACCTTTGGCAAAGGCACGGTGCAAAACATCATCCAGATTTCCAACCGGCTGGGCGCCCTCAAGACCACGGTGGCCAAGTTCTACCGCCCCGGCAGCAGCTCCACCCAGAACAAAGGGGTGGAACCGGACGTGGTGCTGTCTTCTCTGAACAATCACTTGGACATGGGAGAATCTTCCCTGCAAAACGCAATGTCCTGGGATTCCATCCGCCGGGCGACTTTCCAGCCTTGGGCCGACCTCTCTCCCTTCCTTCCGGTGATCCAGGAGCGATCCCGGCAGAGACAGCGCAACCACCCTGAGTTTGTCAAAATTCGGGAGCGTGTGGCGGAATACCTGGAGAACGAGAATTATCGCAAGGTAGTGACCGTGAGCAGGATGATCGAAAGCCGCAAGAAGAACGGCAAGCCCATCCGTCCCAAGCCCAGGAACCGCCTGGTTCCCAGGGACGATAAGGAGGAACGCGAGGACTTCGTGCTGGACGAGTCCCTGCAGATCATGGTGGACTACATCCAACTGCAGCGGAAACAGCCCCTCAATCAGGTGGTGATCCGCAAACAATAGCCGATGCGGCTGCAAGGCCCCGCGCCCGCCGGTTTCCGGGCCCGGCACACACCCGCGCATCACTCCCCCAATCGGGCTCCGCGATGGGCAATCCACTTGTAGAGCAAATTGTTCCTCCAGCCCACAGGTGTGCAAGGGATGATCGCCGTCTGCCGCACCCCCTGCCGGTGACGCGGGCCGGGCACGGCGCCGCATATTCTCCCAGCATTCACAGGTGACAATGCAGAAAGACTTTCTGGATATCCTGACCCCCCAGGGCTATTTGAGCGAGATCATGCACCACCCGAACCTGGACGTGGTGATGAACCTGTTCAAGATACCGCGGGCTTTCGCGGTTTCCGGATTCGGGGATTGGAGCGTCGGGCAGCACTGCTTTTGTGTGGCCTATCTGGCCCTTTACTGGGCGCGCCACCGGGGCTATGACATCGAGCGCCGCAACCGGCTGATCGTGATGGGGCTTACCCACGACCTTCATGAATCCGCCACGGGCGACATACTGCCCGGTCTCAAGACGGAGGACATGCGAACGCGGCTGGAGGAAGTGCAGCGTAATTTCATGCGGGGGCTCGGGGTATCCACGGACGAGAGTCTGCAAGCCGAACTGAAGGTGCTGGATATGGTGGCCTTTCTGTTCGAGATTCGCCAGACTGCGGTAACCCACCAGGACCAGCGGCGGCGGCTATTGCATTTCTTCCAGGAGCAGCGGGCGATGCTGTTGCGGCACTGCGAGGAGCAGCGCATCGAGGGTGTGGTGGATTTTCTGCGGGAAACCGGTGTGGAAGCCCCCGAGGAGGCTTAGGGGAGCGGCGCCATCAACGATTCACGATGAAACTCGCTTTCTCAGGGACAAAGATTCACCCAATTTAGGAATCGTCGATGGCGACAACTGCCATTTCTACTACAGTTTTCGTACCAAGCCCTGGGAATTTCGTAAGCCACTGAAACGACGATTCTAAATAATTGTCTCAGCTCGCAGGGGGTGAATTTGCTGCCCAAATCTTAGGCATATCTCCATTATTTTGCCTAATGACCGAGCACACTGCGCCGCCTGCGTCGCCACACCGAATCGAGCCGATGTCTCCTGCGGCCGTGGAATGGCGGCGTTAAATTTGAAATATAATTGGGGAAGGCGCTAATAGCCTAATAGCGCAGTCGCAAGGCCAGACCCACATAACCGGGGGCTAGGCCGAGGCTTATATCCGAAGTGAGATAGCCCTTTGAGCGGCCCTCGATCTTCACCTCGTCGATTTCGTCGCGGGTTTCGATATACCGCTTCACGGCAAAACCCGTGGCGACACCCGCCGCGATCGTGCGAAGCAGATTCAGGTCCGAATCGGAATAATCCTGCAAAAAAAACAAGGTGGCCCCGCCGGCGATGATTCCACCGAAGGTCCAGAAGCGATGGTTCTGCTCGGCTTTGTTGAGGCGTAACTGCCATTTGCGGCGTTCGCTGTCCGCCAGCAGCACCGGGGCCAAGGTGAGCGGGCGTATTTTGTTTTCCAGGCGGATTCCTGTATCCAGTTCCTTGCGCGTGTTCGCCACAAGTTCTATCTGCCGTGATGTGTCCAGGTAGGTCTGGGCGTAATGCGCCACCTGCGGCTGTTCGGTGGAATGGGAGATGATTGCCTCCGAGGTTTTGTCGTTGACGTTAAGCACCTTCACGATGGCAATGTTCTTTTTCTGAATATCCAGTTGCTCGCCTTGCAGGCTGGTTATGGGCACTTCCTGCTTGTAAACCACCAGCTCGTCCCCAATTTTCAGCCCGTGCTGTTTGCCCAGGCTGATCACGATTCCGCGAATAGAGGTGCTCAGCACACGCCCGGTATAGAGGGAATTGCGGGAGATATTGTTGGACAGGCGAAACAATTCTTCGTCCATGGACTCATCGCTGAACTGTATTTCCTCCTCGTAGTCGGTAATGTTGTTGAGGGTATCGATGAGGCGCACTGTCAGGATGAAGATTTGCCCTTTGAGGCGGATCGTGCCCACCAGCACCCGCTCCGCGCCCAGGCGCTTTCCGCTTTCCACGCCACAGGCAATTTCCCGGCAGTCCACCAGTTCCGGCCGTTCTTTTTCGAATACAGCATTGGCCTCGCGCGGGCCAACCACGGCGAATTGCCCGGAATTGGCCAGGTCCTTCTGCAATATCAGGCCGATCTGCTCCGCGGCCGTTTCCGTGAGCCCAAAGGGAGATAAGGCGACGGCCAGCACTTTGATACGGTCATCCTCGGGAAAAAGCTGGGGCTTGTCGGCGAACACCGACCCGGCAAGCGA
This sequence comes from SAR324 cluster bacterium, assembly GCA_027297205.1. GTDB lineage: Bacteria > SAR324 > SAR324 > SAR324 > JACQKK01 > JAPUIH01. The sequence goes on from JAPUIH010000110.1 coordinate 5,558, forward strand.
GCCCCCCGCCGGAAATGAAGACTGCGCCAGAGCAGCATCGGCGCCGAGCAGCGCGGCCCCCAATCCGGTCAGCACCAGCAAAAGGGCCGGCACCAGGGCAATAATTACCCTCAATACCGAGCCACGGGCGCCTTCACTCGAGCGTCGTGGCATGGCTGGAGAGGGCCTGTTATCCACGTAATGCGGTGTTTTCACTAAGGTTTCCGTATTTGCGGCAAATTTCCAACCTGGGGATTGCTGTTACGGGAAGTAAAAAGCAAAATCAGCGCCAGATGCCGCCTTGAGAAACCCCGGATTTGCATTTAATCTTAGGCCCTGTTTTGCCTCGTCGCAGCGTGTCCGCAACAAAAACCATCAAGGAATTCAATCCGTGATCTCAATCCCCAAGGAACTTCTCCAGCGCTGTTACGCGCACGGCGCGGAAGCCTACCCGGAAGAAGCCTGCGGCGTGCTCAGCGCAACCGAGGACGACCCCCAGCGGTTGACCGGTTTTCACCCCATCGCCAATACCCTGGGAAAGCTTCACGAGCAGGACCCCAAGCGTTATCCCCGTACTCCCCGCGAAGGCTACGTGTTGGACCCGCTCTCCTTCGCCAAGCTGGAAAGGTCCCTGCAGGATCAGGGGGAGCGCATCCGCATTATCTACCATTCCCACATTGACGTGGGCGCGTACTTTTCGGAGGAAGACAAAAAGCAGGCCACCTGGGACGGCAACCCCATTCTGCCGGGTATGTTCTACCTGGTCTGCGGCATCAAGGCACGCAAGCCAGATGGGGCCATCCTGGCCGCCTTCAACGAAAACACCAGGGACTTCGACGAGAAAAAAGTGGACTGATAAGGGCGGTGCAGGGTTTACGGATTTACCAGGCCATCTCCGGCGTGGCGGCCTGGCAGGGCCCCCATTTTTCAGGCATGACCCTCAACTGCGGAGTGAGCCGAGGAACTGAGCAATGCGCCCGTTTACCGCATTGGGCGCTTCGAGTTGGGCGTAATGGCCAACGCCCGGGATCACGGTGAATTCGGCCCGGGGGCAGTTCGCCCGGGCAATGTCCATGAAAAGCGAGCTTTCGCCCTCGCGCAAGGAGCGGCGCACCCGATCCACGCCCATGGCCGTGCTCTGAAGCACGAGCACGGGAATACCGCATCCGCGCATCACCTCCACAACATCATCGGCATCATAGGCCACGATGCCCTTGAAGAGGGGGTGCCCGGTCTCCTCCGGCAGGGCGCGGGCGCGGGTCATCACCTGTTCCTTCAGTGCGGGATCGTACCCCTCCACGAACATGTCCTCGAACAGCTTGCGCGCGAAACCTTCATATCCCTTTTCCGCAATTTCCCCTTCGATTCGCGCCAGCGCTCCTTCCTTGTCACCCAATCCGATGTTGGACCCGTCCACCAGCACAACCCCGGCGATGTGGCCCGGCGCCTGCCGCCGAGCTTCCAGTACAATGCGGCAGCCCATGCTGTGCCCGGCCAGTACGGCGCCGGAGAGTTCCAGCTCCTCCAGCAACCCCACCACATCGGCGGCCAGAGTCTGCATCGTAAGCTCCTCCGTACCCCGCACGCTCGCCCCATGGCCGCGCAGGTCCAGGCAAATTACCCGGTTCGTCCGGGCGAAATGGCCGGCCTGGGGCCGCCATTGCTCCCGCCCACCCGCAAATCCGTGTACGAAGACCAGTGGCGGGGCGCCCTGGCCGGCTTGGTCGTATTTAAGCTTAATGTCCCGCGTCATGGAACCGGCCTCGCTCCGTCATTGATGGGATGGCCGGACCTGCAAATACGCCCGGCGGTCGCTTTGGGCGCAGCCTCCAGCAGGCGTACAAGACGGGCCGCCCCTAGTGCAGCGCCCGCTTGAGCAGAGCGGGGGCGATAACTTTCAGCGCCAGCACTTCCTCCGCCCCTTCGAAGATGCTCAGCACGCGGGCGTCGATGAACAGCCGCGAAAGGGGAAATTCCTCCGCATAACCCATGCCCCCATGCAGTTGCTGGGCTTCGCGGGTCACCCATTCGGCCTGGCGGCACAGCAGGAACTTGGTCATGGAGGCTTCCATCTGCCCCTCGCCTTCATCCATCAGCCGCGCCGTGGCGTAGACGCTCTGGCGCGCAGCCTGCACGGTGGCGGCCATGCGCACCAGCTTTTCCCGCGACAGGGCAAAGTCCCCCAAGGTGCGACCGAAGATTTTGCGCTCCTTGGCGTAGGACTTGGCCTGATCATAGGCCGCCTGCATCACCCCCAGGGCGCGGGCGGCGGTTTGCAGCCGTCCCCCGGTAAAGCCCTCCATCTGCAGGTAAAAGCCCTTGCCACGCCCTTCTTCCCCGCCCACCAGATTCTCGGCGGGGACAAAGAAGTCCTCGAAGTTGAGCTCGAAGGAATGCATGCCCCGGTAGCCGGCGGTGGGGATGGCCCGGCCCGTGAGCCGCCCGCCCCCGTCCGGCACGTGCTCGAACTCATGGCCGTAGAAAGGCGGCTTTTCCACCACGAACAGGGAAAGCCCGCGATGGCCCAGGGCTGGGTCGGGCTCGCTGCGCGTGAGCAGGCCGATCAACTCCGCCCGGCCGGCGAAGGTGGCGAAAGTCTTGGCGCCGTTAATGCGCCAGCCCGCGCCGTCCTGGCGGGCAGTAATGGCGATCCCGGCCACGTCAGAGCCATAATCGGGTTCGGTGACCGATATGGCCACCATCTTCTCTCCGGAGGCCATGGCCGGCAGGAACTTTTCCTTTTGCGCCGCCGTGCCTCCCTTCAGCAGAGCCTTGGCCAGGATCTCCGGCCGGGTGATCAGGCTGCCGAATATCATCGCCCCCCGCGACAATTCCTCGGTAACCACCACCACGCCGATATGGTCCACCCGGTCCTGAAAGCCCCCATAGGCCTGGGGAATGCCCGCACCGAAGCAGCCCAGTTCCGACACCTCCCGGATCAACTCGTCGGGAATGAGCAGGTTTTCCCGGTGAAAGCGCTCGGCCATGGGCGCCACCTTTTTATCCGCGAAGGCGCGGAAGGTGCTGCGCAGCAGGCGGTGCTCCTCGCCCAGGCTGTCCACTCCGTCGCCGGCGGCGCCGCGCAGCATTTCCCACACCGCGCTGTTGAAGGTTTCGCCGGAAGTTTCGCGAATCAGCGCTGCGGCTTCCTCGTTCGCGGCGAAGTCAGCGGCCTGGGCGCCTGCATTCGGGATGTGCAGGGTCAAGTTGGGCAGCCGCCCCCGCAAATCCGCCAGGGTCTGTCCGCCAAAGGCCAGGGCCAGCCGCGCCTCCAGGTTCCCCAGCTCGCCGTAGATGCAGGCCTGCCTGGCTGCTTGCAGGGCGGAATGCAGTTGTGCGATCTGGAAGATTTCCCCCTGATAGGCGTCGCTGAGCTCCCCGTCGATCCGCCCCTCCTTGCTCACCGCATGCGCCAGGGCGGCGATCACCCCATCCAGGGTCTTCCCGGCCACCCCAAGGGCGGCATCCATTCGTTGCAGGGTTTGCTTGCTGTTCACGGCGCTCCCTGTGGTTGCCCGGCTGCCCCGTGCCGCCGCGTCCGCTGGAGCGGGTGCGGGCCATTTCCCCACCGGTTTGATAGAATTGCTGCGTATTGTCCCAGCCGATAAGCCGTATTTAGCGCATTTTGCCGGGTTTGCCCATAGCCCCGCCGGGGCGCAGCAGCGGAGATAAGATGGATTCCACCGCCGAAGTAATCATTGTGGGCGCGGGCATGGCCGGGCTGGCGCTGGCCATGCAGTTGGGCCGCCAGGGCCGGCCGGTGCTGATTCTGGAAAAAGCCGCGGCCCCCCGGGACAAGGTCTGCGGCGAAGGACTGATGCCCCTGGGTGTGGCCGCCCTGGCCAGGGTGGGGCTGGAGCCGGGCGAACTGCCGGGGCAGGATTTTCTGGGCCTGCTCTACCGCTCCGGCAGGCAGGAGACCCTGCTCAACTTCGGCGCGGCGGCCCAGGGGCGGGGCATCCGCCGCACGGTATTATTAGAGGCATTGCAGACGGCGGCTCTGGGTTACTCCACCGTGCGGCTGCTGCAGGATGAGGCAATCGCGCCCCTGCGGGAGGGCGGGACAATCCGCGGTGTGCGGGGCCGGGGCGGGGAGTACCGGGGGCAGGTGGTGGTGGCCGCGGACGGGGTGCAGTCCCGGTTCGCTCACGCGGCAGGGTTGCCCATGCGCCCCTACGGCTACCGGATGGGCCTGCGCCGCCACTACCGCGTGCCCGGCGGCGGGACGTGGGATCGGGTGCGGATCGGACTGTTCGCGCCTCACGACGTCTACCTGACCCCCGTGGGTGAAGACACGGTGCTGGCCACCACCATGACCACCCACGCGGGCTACGACGCGGTCAAGGAGAATTACGGCGATTTCCTGCGGGCGTCTCCCTTCGGCGGTATTTTCCGCGGTGCCGAGCCGGTCTCCGAGCAGATGGGTTGGCACCATCCCCTCTATGCCCACCGGGGCCATCAGGGCCAGGGCATGCTGCTTGTGGGTGACGCCGGGGGCAGCCTGGACCCATGCCTGGGCATGGGCATTTCCCTGGCGCTGCTCACCGCGCAGTACGCCCACGAGGCCGTCACGGCCATGCTGGAGCGGCCGGAAGAGCGAGCGCAGGCGCTAAATAAATACGAGGCGGCGTGCCAGCAACTGTACCGTCATTACCGGATATTTGATTACATTTTCCGATTCATGGTGTTATCCAAGGCGAGAGGAGAACTATTGATGTGGGGCATGCGGCACTGGCCCGAAACCGCCGATGCGATACTGGGCGCGGTTGCCGAATGCAATCCTTGGCGCGGCATACCGTGGCGCTCCCTGCTGTTTCCCGGCCGCCGGGACATGGTGGGGAAAGGGTGAGCTTCAGGCCCCATGAATGGTACGGACAGGGAAAGGGGCCGTGCAGGGACTAGGTTGTCAGGAGCAGGCATGATCAGTTTTGTAGGGAAAAAAGGGTTGGTATTGGGCATTGCCAACCAGCGCAGCATCGCCCACGGCGTCGCGGCGGAGTTGAGCAAGCTTGGGGCCGAACTGGCCCTTACCTATGCACCCGACCCCAAGGGCCGCTTCGAGCGCTTCATCCGCAAATCCGCGGAAGAACTGGGCGCCACGCACGTGTTGCCCCTGGACGTGAGTGACGACAGCCAGCTTGAGGCCTGCTTCGCCGCCCTGGACGAAGCCTGGGACGGGATGGACTTCGTGGTGCATTCGGTGGCTTTCGCGGACCGGGCCGAACTGGAATTGGCGTTTACGGAGACTACCCGCAAGGGCTGGGATCTCGCCATGGGCATCAGCGCTTATTCCTTGATTCCCATCGCCCGCGAGAGCGCGCGGCTGATGCGCAAGAACGGTGGCGGCAGCATTGTGGGCATGACCTTCATCGGCTCGGTGCTAGCCGTGCCCAACTACCATGTGATGGGTCCCGCCAAGGCCGCGCTGGAGGCCATAATCCGCGGTCTGGCCAGGGAACTGGGTCCGGAAAACATCCGCTGCAACGCGGTGTCCGCGGGCGCCTTGCGCACCCTGTCTTCTTCGGGCATCTCCCAATTCGCGGAAATGATGAAAGTCGCTGGCGAGCATGCCGCCTTGCAGCGCAATGTGACCGTCGAAGAAGTGGCCCAGGCCACGGCGTTTCTGCTGAGCGGCGCCGCCTCGGGCATCACCGGCCAGTCCATCTACGTGGACGGTGGTTTCAACATCATGGCCAATTGAGTAACATGGACGTCACGGATACTTCCTATGCCGAAGGCCGCATCTTCGATTTTGAAAAGGAGGACAAGATCGGCACGGGTCTGCTGGAGGTTTTCCCTTACGAAGGTCCTCGCCAGAAGATCTGTTACGAGACGGCGGAATTTTCCGCGGTCTGCCCTTACTCCGGCCTGCCTGACCACGCCCGCCTGAGTCTCGAGTACATTCCGGACGCCAGCATCCTGGAATTGAAGTCTCTCAAGTACTACATCGTTTCCTTCCGCAACGTGGGGATATTCCAGGAGTCGGCCACGGCGCGTATTTACAACGATTTGTGGGCCTTGTTGCAACCCCAATGGCTATGTGTGACAACCGTCTACAATACCCGGGGAGGAATCGACGCAACCTGCGTGATCGACTCCGCGCAGCAGTCCGCTGCCGGAAAGTAACCGCAATGCGAGGCGGGCGATGGGCATTCGTGTACTGGTGAACGGGGCAAAAGGGCGGATGGGCATCCAGGTGGTGCAGACCGTCCAAGCGGAGCAGGGGCTGAATTTGACCGGCCAGACCGACCTGGGAGACAACTTGGCGGAGGCCATCGCGGAAGCAAAGGCGCAGGTGGTGATCGACTTCACCCACCCGGACTCGGCCTACACCAATGCGGAAACGATCATCAACGCGGGCGTGCACCCAGTGGTGGGCACCACGGGCTTCGGCGAGGAGGAAATCGAAAAGCTGCAGGCCATTAGCGCCGAGCGCAAGCTGGGCGGGCTGATCGCCCCCAACTTCGCCATCGGGGCGGTGCTGATGATGCGCTTCTCGGCGGAGGCAGCCAAGCATCTGCCGCACGTGGAGATCATCGAGCTGCACCACGACGGCAAGGCCGAGGCCCCTTCGGGCACCGCCATCAAGACCGCCCAGATGATTGCCGCCGCGCGGCCCAACGCCCCTCCGGCGAAGGTGAAGGAAAAGGAACTGGGGCCCGGCGCGCGGGGCACCAAGAACTACCCGGTGCCGATTCATTCCGTGCGCCTGCCGGGGCATGTGGCCCACCAGGAAACCATCCTGGGCGGGCTGGGGGAAACCCTAAGGCTCCGGCACGACTCCATCAGCCGGGAATGCTTCATGCCGGGCGTAATGCTGGCGGTACGGAAGGTGATGGACCTGGATCAATTGTATTACGGGCTGGAACATCTACTGTAAGACCGACGTGGAAAACAGGCTGCATAGCGGGAATGCAAAGAAAAAACGCAAGGGGCGGCGCAAGGCCCCTCCTTCCTCATTCCGCCCGCACATCATTCCCGAGCAGGCCGAGGAGTTGGACCCCGGCAAGGACTACACCCCTGACATTCTGGAGTTTCTGTACGGAATACACGGAAAAATCCGCGTGGATGGCGCGGGGGACTACTACTACGAATCCGTATCCACCATCTCCCTGCACTTCCTGCTGAAATCGCGCCTGCCGGCCAAGGAGATGCTGTGGCGCTGGTACCAGCACTTCGAACAGGAACGCTCCGAGTCGATTTATCAGACCCTGCCGCCGCAACGGGACGAGGAATTCCTGCAGATTCTGGAAGGTTGCGCATTCCGGTGGAATGCGGAGGCGGTGCGTGAATCGGGCCTGGTATTTCTCTCCCAGCACCGCACGGAAGTGTACCTGGCGCTGGAGGAAATTCTGGCCATGCGCCTGGACGAATTCGAGACCCTGGATGACGCGCAACTGGCCGAACTGCTGCGCCCGGGCAACACCTGGAGCGACCGGCATTTGAAGCGGCTGATGCAGAGCGTGCAGACTCAGCCACTTTCCCTGAATCAGCGCCAATCCATCTACGCCCAACTTGAATCCGACTATTTGAAGGCCACCGCCCGGCACCTGATCGACGAGACCCAGAATGAGGCATTCTGGAAGGCGTCGCCGCCGGAACTGGAGGCCTTGCACTCCCGTTTCATCATCTTCGCCCGCACCATGACCAACACCGCGCGCAGGCTGGGGGTATACATCTCGCGCAAATCCTTCGAGGAAGAGGCCGGGGCGCGCGCCTGGGGCCAAGCCGGCGACGGTTATGGCCGCCGCCAGAGCCGCGCACCGCGCAGGATGCGGAACAGCAAACAGCCCATGGAACAATCCTATTTTGACGCCCTGGGGCTCCCCTCGTCGGCGAATCTGGCCGAGGTGAAGCTCGCCTACCGCAATATGGTCAAACAGCACCACCCGGACCAGGGGGGCTCCGTGCAGGATTTCCTGCGTCTGCAGGAGGCCTACGAGTACCTGCTCACCCAGGTGTTTTAGTGAGCGGCCGCTGAATAGCCAGTCAATGAAGCACGGCCCCTACACGTAAAAAATTTCAAACTTCATTACCGCCCACTGCATCCTATTCATTGATCTTCGTGGCGCGAGAAGGTAGCTTGGGTTTTAGGCCTCCGATGCAACCAGGGGAGCACTGCCTGCCATGGACCGGTTGAACGAGGAATGCGGCATTGTCGCCGTGTATGACCTGAACAAGGGTGGCGGGAAGAAGAACGTCGCGCCCATCGTCGTGCGGGCTCTGCTGGAAATGCAGAACCGTGGACAGCTCAGCGCCGGCCTGACCAGCTACAATCCCACCCGGGACCGCATCCTGCAGACCCACAAGGAGCTGGGCTCCGTCCACGAGGTGTTCTCCCTCAACAATCCTTTCAAGTCCAAGCGGCTGATGGCGGAGTATGCCGGTCATGCCGCGATCGGCCACAACCGCTACGCCACAAGCGGTGCGATGGATTCCGCCCAAGCCCAGCCTTTCGAGCGGATGCACGGCAGGATGTGGAAGTGGTTCGCCATCGGCTTCAACGGCAACCTGGCCAACTACGAGAGCATGAAGCGGGAGCTGGAGGGCAGCGGTTATCACATCACCTACCATGCCGATACGGAGGTGATGATGCACCACATCAACCGGGAACTGCGGGGGGACGATCCACCGGATTTCAAGGAATTGTTCGCCAATCTTGCCTCCATCTTCGACGGCGCGTACAACATCACATTCATCAACGCCGCGGGCGACCTGGTGGTGATGCGCGACCCGCTGGGCATTAAACCCCTATGCTACGCGGAGAAGGACGGGCTGCTGGTGGCCGCGTCGGAAAGCGTGGTGCTGACCAATATGGGATTCGAATCCTACCAGGATTTGCAACCGGGAGAGTTGCTGGTCGCCAATGCGGACGGATACCGGGTCGAGCGTTACTGGCCCGAGGAGCAGCGCGCCCATTGCTTCTTCGAGTGGGTGTATTTTTCCAACCTTGCCTCCAACCTGGACGGACGCTCGGTGTACAAGGTGCGCGAGGCCATCGGGCGGGAGCTTGCCAAGCAGGAAATACTCCCCGACAGGGAGGAGCACCTGGTGCTGGCCGTGCCGGAAACCGCCGAGACGGTGGCCAATACCTTCGCGTTCAATCTGGGGCTAAAGCGCGTGAATGGCCTGCTGCGCAACCGCTATGTGGGCCGCACCTTCATCGACGGTGTGAACCGGGGGGAAAATGTGCGGCTCAAGTTCACGCCCCTGCGCGAGGTGATCGAAGGAAAGAAAATATTCCTGGTGGACGATACCCTGGTGCGGGGCACGACCCTGAAAACGGTGGTCGAGGAGTTGCGGGAACGGGGCAAGGTCAAGGAAGTGCATGTGCGCATCGGGAACCCGCCCATCATGGGCCCCTGCTTCTACGGCATCGACATGCCCACCGTGCAGGAACTGTTCGCCCCGCCTTTCCTGAACGGCACCCGGAACGGCGAGGTACCGCCGGAGATACTGGAGCGAATGGCCGCGGCCATTGGCGCGGACAGTCTGAGCTACCTGTCCATCAAGAAACTGGTGAAAGCGGTGGGCCTGCCCAAGCAACACCTGTGCATGGCCTGCCTCAATAACGATTACCCCACGCCGGTCGGCCAGGAACGCTACAAAGAAGCCCTGCGCAACGCGGGCATGTAGGGCACGCCCCGTCCCGCGCTGGACCGCCCCCGCAAGGCGGGGGTGGTGCTCTCGCCGCACCTCCCAAGATGGTCTTTGCTGTTTCCGCTACTTTTCTGTCGCCGTAAACACGCCGTCCCAGTCTTTTTCTTCGGGCGGGTTGGCCTTGAACGCCTCGCAGCGTTCGATATAGACCTTGGACGGTGGATCGTCGGGAATTAACTTCTCGGTGGCGTTGAAATACTTGATGGCCTCGTCCCATTCCTGCTTGCGGTAGAGTTCCAGGCCCTTGGCGAAATAGGGGAAAGCCTTTTGGCGTTTCTCGTCCAATTCTCCTTTCTTGGCGGCCAGTTCATACACCCGCACCGGGGTGTTGATGCCGATCACCCGGATCAGGTCCAACTCCCTCGCCTCGATGGCGTCCTTGGCGGGCTCGTAGGTGAATTCGCTGATCATGGAATAGGTGCCGTAGTTCTTATTGGCCCCTTCCAGGCGGGCGGCCAGGTTCACCGAGTTGCCCATCATGGTATAGTCGAAGCGGTCCTCCGACCCCATGTTGCCCACCACCATCTGCCCCGTATTAAGCCCGATGCGATGGTCTATCCTCGGCTTGCCCTCCGCCAGCCAAATCTCGCGCAACTCGTCCAGCTTGGCCTGCATATCTATGGTAACCATGCAGCCGCGGATGGCGTGATCCTCATAGTGCACCGGCGCGCCAAAGAAGGCGATGATGGCATCTCCTTCGTACTTGTCCACCGTCCCGCCGTATTCCATGATGATGTTGCTCATCGCGGTCAGGTACTGGTTCAGCAACTGCACCAGTTCTTCGGGGGTCAACAACTCCGAGATGCTGGAAAATCCCGCCACGTCGGAGAAGAAGGCGGTCATTTCCCGGCGCTCGCCCCCGAGTTTGAGCATGTTGGGGTCGTCCATCAATTGGCTAATTACGTCGGGGGAAAGGTACTGCTGGAAAGCGTTCTTAATGAAGCGTTTGTCCTTGTCCGACACCAGGAACTGGAACAGCGTCACCCCCGCCCATACCATCACGATCACCAGCGCGACGTAGATGGCCGAAGTCCAGGTGAGCAGATTCATCACCATCCAGCGCTGCCCGAACAGGTAGGCCAGCAGCAGCCCCAGCGCGAACACCGCCGAATACGTGGCCCGCACCCGCGGCAGCACTATTCCCAGGATCAGGCCGAAGACGATGATGAAAATCACCGTGACACCATGGTTGGCATCGGACAGTTTGAAGTAAGTGCCGGGCCCGGCAAACTCCATTTCCGGCTGGGTGAGCAGATTGTCGAGCAGGGTCGCGTGAACTTCCACCCCCGGATAGGTTCCCCCGACCGGAGTGTTCCTGAGGTCGAATATTCCCACCTCGGTCGCGCCGATCAGAACGATCTTGTCCTCCAGTTGCTCTTTCGGAATAATGTGTTCGATGATGTCGTAGATGGAGTAGTGGGGAAACGTCTGCTCAGGTCCTTTGTAATTGAGCAGGATCGACCCGTCGGCATCGGGAAGGATCACCTGATTGCCCACGACTATGGCGGAAATGCCGGATTCCTCATCGGACTCCACAATGATGTTGTCCGCGCCCATGTAATGCTTGAACATCTGCAAGACCAGGGTGGGATAGTAATTATCCCCGTACTTCATCAGCAGGTGTACCCGGCGCACCGTGCCGTCCTCCACATCCGGCGTCATATTGAAATTGCCGGACAGAATTCCGCCTTTGGAAATCGCGGGTATGTTCGTTTCCGCGGCATACCCGGCGGGAAGCGCACCATCCGGAACAACGCCTTTCAGCAGCGATATCTCCGAACCGCTGATCCGTTCCGCCGATTCGCGCAGGTCTTCATCTGTCAGGTGCTTCAGATTCGCGGGATTGGAGAAAAAGAAATAGCCCAGGATGGCATTCTTTTTCGAGCCCAGGGACCTGCCGAAGCGCTTGTCGCCGTCCAGTTGGTTGCGGCGGTTCTTGAGGTAACGGACGAAGCGCACGGCCTTGGCGGACTCGCTGAAACCCAGCTTGGAAAAGACCTTCCTGTACTCGTCCGTAACGGGGATCGCCGAGGTTTGGTCCGGCTCGGAGAATACGATATCGAAGCCGATCGTCGCTACGTTGTAATACTTGTTCAACGCATCGACCAGTTCCGCCATGCGCGTCCGGGGCCAGGGCCAGCGGCCATATTTGTCCACGGCCTTCGTGTCGATGGTTGCAATGACCACCTCCGGGGAATGAGGCTGCACGGGGCGCGCCTTGACGATAAAATCAACCCACTTCTTGTCCAGCAGGTTGAGGAAGCTTCCGGTAGGATCCGAAACGACCGTGTTGTAGATGAAGGTCGTAACAATCACCAAGGTAATCGCCATTGCGACCTTTAATCCGGACAGCGCTATCAGTTTCTTGAGCATGCCCCCCTCTCCGAAATGGGGTTGTCAGTAAAGGACTCAGGCTCCAGTTTTTTGCAATTAAATCAGAACGTAGCCATACCTGATTGTGGCCCGCAAATCCATGAAAATTGCGTGAACTCCCTTGGCTCGAGGACGCGCGGGCTGGGTGGAAATTTCCGCCGCGCGGCGGCACGGCGAGCGGCCTTGCCGGCTGGGCGTCGCTAAAACAGGCCGGGCAGCAGGCGCTTCTTATGCGCGAAAGCCTCCCGGTAGGCCGGAAACTGGAACAGGTAGGCTTCCTCCCGCGCGATGCGCCGCCACAGCACCAACCCATTGGCCAGGGAGGCGATGAGCGCGGTCCAGTAGGCGCCGAACATCAAGGGCACCGCGGCGATTTCGACGATCACCACCAGATAATTGGGATGACGGATGTAGGCGTAGGGACCGGCGGTGACCACCGGCTGCTCCGTGCGCTCCACCAGCCGCACGTTCCACAACTCGCCCAGGCTTGCGATCACCCAAAAGCGCAGGGCCAGGGAAAGCCCCCACAGGCAGAGCATGGGCAGCACCAGCCATGCCTGAAATCGCGGTTCGCGCAGCAGCACCTCCCCCAGACACGCGGCGAGCCATCCGGCATGCAGCGCCACTATCACCGGATAGACGGCTTCGGGCAGGGTCTGGGCACGGCCCTCCCGCCTGTCCACGCTTAGGCGGCGCCAGGAATAAAACAATTCCCACAGCCGCAGGGCCAGCACCGCCAGCAGAATTAGGTAATGGTAGGACATCGGGAGGACATTGCCGCCCCGCACCCGGCGGCAGCCGGGCGGTTAAAGATTGCCAATCAGTTCCGGAGTGACCACTTCGATATCCGTGTTGGCTTTCAGCCGTTCCAACTCGGATTGCAGAAAAAACTGTGCCCACTCCGATTGAATCCGAGCGGAAATTTGCTCGCGGATCTGCTCTTGCTCACCAGAATCGGGCAGATAGCGCCGCTTGAGGCGCATCAGGTGGGCGGTCTTTCCGTTGATGCTCAAGCCAAAGGGCTTTTCCGTCCTCAGACGGAAGGCCGCCTCCTGGAAATCGCGGTTGATTCCGATCTCCGGGATGCTCGTGTCCACCGCGGTAAAATCCACGGTGATGAGCGGCAAGCTATACTTCTCGGCCACGGCCTTGAAGTCCTTGAGGGAGCGGAATTTCTCGTATGCATCTTTGGCCGCCTGCACGGCGGCGTCGGCGCTTTTCTCGTCAATTACCCGCGCTGCCACGGCCTGCTTCACCTGCGAAAGCGGCATCAGGGAGGCATCTTTTTTCTCCAGCACCTCGAAAAACACATGCCCCTGCACGGGATCTCGCCGCAGCATCCCGGCGCTGCCGGGCTTGCGTGATTTTACCCGGTTGTAGAGGGCCTGGGCCGAGCCAAGGCCTGCGATGCGGGAATTGCCGTCGAACCAGTCCGCGCTGCGCAGGTCAACACCCCATTCCCTGGCTACGGTCTCCATGCCTTCCTTACTGATGCGCGCGGGCAGCCGGTCGGCTTCCAGCTCCAGCTTGCGTTGTGCGCGCTGGTTGCGCAGCGTCTTTTGCAGTTGCGGCTTCACCTGCTCGAAGGATTTCACCACCGCGGGCTTCTCGTCCGTGACTTTGATGATGTGCAGCCCGAAGTTTGTGCGTACAATCTTGCTCAGTTCCCCTTTGTTCAGCGCAAAGGCGGCGCCAGCGAATTCGGGCAGCATTTCCTCGCGTTTGAAGAACCCCAAGTCGCCTCCCTTGTTCTTGCTGGCGTCCTCCGAATGTTTCCGGGCCAGCTTTGCGAAATCCTCTCCCGCCCGCAATTGTATCAGCAGCTCTTCCATGCGCCCACGGGTCTTTTCCACTTCCTCCAGGGCGGCACCCTGGGGAAGTTTTATCAGGATGTGGCTGGCCCGCACGCTCCTGGGGGTGGTAAAGCGCGCTTCCTGGTTTCGCTCGTAATAGCGCCGCAGGGCCCGGTCACGCACCTTTACTTTCGGTTCGAGCTTGGCCAGGGAGAGCACGAAATAGCGGATTTTGAACTGCGCGGGCTGGGTGAATTCCCGTTCGTGGGCCTCATAGTACTTCTTTTCGGAATCCGGATCGGATTGGACGGCATGCTTGAATTTTCCGGGCAGCATCAGAAAGGCTTCCACCTCTACCTTCTCCCGCTCGATGCGCAGGCGCTGATCCACCTCTTTCCCGCTTACCACCAAGCCCGCAAGCAGATAACGCTGGTACTTTTGCTCCTGCAAGTCCTTGCGGGTGCGCTCCTCGTAAGCTTTCTCCGTAAAACCGTTTTGCGCCAGAATCTGCCTGTACACGCCACGGTCGAAGCGGTTGTCCACCTGGAAGTCAGGCTGGGAAAATACCGTATCGCGCACTTCATCGTCGCTCACGACCAGCCCCTGCGCCTCCGCCGCGTTCAGCAGCAGCAACCGGTTTATCATGCGCTCGTAAACCTGCTTGCGAAGGTTGATTTGCTGCGCGATGGCATCGGCGTTGCTCCCCATGCGCTCGCGCAGGAATTCCAGTTCTCGCTCGTATTCCCGATTGAACTGGTACGCGAGAATTTCATCCGATCCCACCTTGACCAGCACGATCCGGTCGGGAGTGAATTGCCCCACCCCGAACGAAATTACGAAGGTGACCATAATGAGACCCAGTATCACCTTGATCACCCAGGACTGGGCATGTTTTCTCAACAATATGATCATGACGCGTTGTCGGTTCCTTCAGCCTAGGTGTGGGGCGCCGCACTTTGTTCAGTTAATCTGACCGGGCCGGCGGCCCGCTAATTCCGGCCCCAGGGCCATGCTTGCCGGGACTCAGAGCCGGGGTGGCGCCCACTTCATTTTGTCAAACGGGAGTACCGTAGCACACCGTATTGCCCATTTCATCCCCAGCCTCCTTCGGGCCACGCCTGCGCCGTCTCATAAACAACAATTCATTATCTCCGTGGTGGGGCATTCGTTCAAGTTTCCGCGCCGGCAGCCGATAAATCCAGTACCGGACGGAAGTCCGCTGACAGTGAACCATTATCCGGCATAGCCAGGATCGGAGATTTTCATGAATGCCGAGGCACAAAGAAGCAGCAAGTATTTGAGTTTGACGCGCAATCCTGAGTTCGAAAAAAGAGTCAGTGATGCGGCGGAGCAAGCGATTATGGAGATGGATCAGTTGGTCGCCAATGAGGTGAAGCTGCGCTATATCACCCATATTTTCGCCAAGACGCTCGACGACGTGGCCGGTTGGTTGACGGACCATAAATTCCTCAACTAAAGTCCAGTCCCGTTCCGCCCGCCCATCGTCCCTCGTCTCCGCGGCCAGGAAGCGGAATTGACGGCGGGATATTTCCGCGCCAAAGGGGGTTGCGGTGCCCGTGTGATCGGCCAATAATGGACGCTTGGCCCTGCATTAAATCCGCATGGGGCAACGACGAAACGGCCCCGGCCGCGTGACGAGCCGGGTATGCGCAACCCCTTCCAGACGCCCATGAACGACACTCCTCCCGCCCGTGTATTGCTGGAAAAACTTCTGGACCGGGTAGAGGCTTTCGCCCTCGTGCACTACCTGGATGCCCACGGAATCCCCGTTTCCCTTTCCGAACCACCCTTGCGCAGCGCCCTGGGGGAAATTCCCTTTTTGGAAACGGCGGCGGAACTGTTTCTGGACGATCCATCCCGCTGGAACGATGCGCGGGCGCTAATCGACCGGTATCGGAGCGGTGCCTCGGCGGTGCGGGGCACCGTGTGGACATGCTCCGAATGTGGGGAACGGCACGAGCCTGAGTTCGGCGAGTGTTGGAGTTGCGGCAGGGTGCGCTCCTGAACGGCGCAAGCGCGGCGGCCAACCGGTGGCGCCGCCGTAAATATGATTTGCTTCGCGGCGGCTGCTCTTCGATACTAAGTCCGCACCACCACATTTTCAATTATTTTCGGCGCACCGGCTGACTCGATGGCAAGAAATCTCTCTCAGGCAGAAATTGACGAACGGGAATGGCAGGACTCGGCCAATTGGCGTTTCGGGTTTTTCTACCACAGTGAACTGGACAGCAGGCCCTGGGTGCCCAAGCGGGGCATCTTCGGCCGCAGCCGCATCGGCGGCACGCCCAATTTTGCCCAGCCCGCCGCGCGGACCTATTTTATGCTGATCGTGGGCGTGGCCTTGTTCGTTTTGCTGATAGTGCTCGCCCTGGACCGCTCGGGTATTCTGCGCTGAGTACCCTCTCCGCCTAGAGCGCCGCCTTGCGGGACAAACTGAGCCTGCCGGGTTTGTCCGGTTCCAGCACCTTCACCCGCACCTCATCCCCCAACTTGACCAAGGCAGGCAGGTTCTCCGTGCGCTCGGGCGCCCATTCGGAGATGTGCACCAGCCCCTCGCTGCCGCGGATGCGCACGAAGGCGCCGAAGTCCTTCACCCCTGTCACCACACCCAGGTAGACCTGCCCCACCTCAAGCGAACCCGCCGCATTCAGCACCGCCGCTTCCGCCGCGTCGCAGGCTTCCTTGTTGGGGGCGTATATGCGTACGGCGCCCTCGTCGTCCACCTCCAGGCGGGAGGAGGTGTCCCGCTGAATCTTCTGAATGATCTTTCCGCCGGGGCCGATCAGATCCCTTATCCGGTCCGGGGCGATGTGCAGGGTGGTAATCAGCGGCACGTGGGGCTTCACCGCCTCCCGGGGTTGGGCGATGGCCTTGGCCATTTCCGCCAGGATGTGCAGCCGTCCCTGGCGTGCCTGCTCAAAGGCCTGCGCCATCACCTCGGCGGGCAGGCTGCCGATCTTGTTGTCCATCTGAATGGCGGTGATGCCTGTCTCGCTGCCCGCCACCTTGAAATCCATATCCCCCAGATGATCCTCATCCCCCAGGATGTCGCTCAGGATCACGATCTCGCCGTCTTCCTTCACCATGCCCATGGCAATGCCGGCCACCGGTGCGGTGATGGGCACGCCGCCGTCCATCAGGGCCAGGCATCCGCCACAGACCGTGGCCATGGAGGAAGATCCATTGGACTCGCTAATCTCCGAGGCAATGCGCAGGGTATAGGGAAAGGCCTCCTCGCTGGGCAGCACGGCCGCCAGGGCGCGCCGGGCCAGGGTGCCGTGGCCCACCTCGCGCCGTCCAGGGCCACGCAGGGGACGGGTTTCTCCCACCGAATAAGGTGGAAATGCGTAGTGCAACATGAATCGCTCGTAGCCCACTCCGTCCAGACTTTCCACCAGTTGCCGGTCCTGGGACGTACCCAGGGTCAGGGTGACCATGGCCTGGGTTTCACCTCGGGTGAACAGCGCGGCGCCATGGGGAGAAGGCAGCCAGTCCACCTCACAGCTTACCGGGCGCACTGCGTCCGGGGCACGGCCATCCACCCGGCGCTTTTCCTTCACGATCTGCTCGCGCATTAGCCGCGCTTCCAATTCATCCAGCAGGCCCGGGGCGGCCTCCGCCACCCCCGCATCGGGATGGGCGCTCTCCAGCGCATCGATCACGGCCTGCTTGGCCTCCCGCAGGTTGTCCCTGCGGGCATGCTTTTCCGCCGTGTCCAGGGCGGCGGTAAGGGGGCCGCGGGCCTGCTCTTCCAGGCGCACCGCGAAGGCCGGGGGCTCGGGAGGCGGAGGCAACTCCACTTTTTCCCTGCCCACCTCGCCGCGCAACTTTTCCATCAGTTCCAGCATGGGCCGCGCATGCTCCTGGGCAAAGGCGATGGCCTCCAGCATTTCCCCTTCCGGAACCTGGTGGCCGCCGCCTTCGATCATCACCACCCCTTCCAGGGAGCAGGACACCACCAGATCCAGATCGGAGTCCCCCAGTTCTTCCAACGTAGGCAGGGCGATCAGCCGCTTATCCACCCGGCCCACGCGCAGGGCGGCCAAGGGCCCCCGCCAGGGAATTTCCGAGAGGTGTAACGCCGCCGCGGCGCCGTTCATGGCCAGGACGGTAGTGTCCGACCCCGTCTGGTAACTAAGCACGGTGGAAATAACCTGGGTATCCGCGGCGTAGGACTTGGGAAACAAGGGGCGGATGGAACGGTCGCAGAGGCGGCTGCCCAGCACCTCCGCGTCGCTGCTGCGGCCCTCCCGGCGTAGAAAGCCGCCGGGGATGCGCCCGGCGGCGGACATGTAGACCCTGTAGTCCACCGTTAGCGGCAGAAAATCCAGCTCCTGCCCGCGCTTGGGATCGTAGACCACGGTGGAGAGGATGGCCGTATCGCCCTCCCGCAGCAGCACGGCGCCGTGAGCCTGTCTGGCGATGCGCCCCGTTTCCAGTTCAATTTTGCGGTTTCCGATCGTTACCGAATCTTTCCACATGTCGCTTTTCCTGGCTGTACCGGGTTTTATCCACGTTTTTTTCCACCACACATCCCTGCTGAGGAGACCGCAACGGCCTCACGGTCCTTGCGCCGCACCGCCGTTTCCCCGTGCATACCGGGAAACCTCGCCGGATGCAATCGGGATTGCAGCCAAATGCCTAAGGATCGAATGTGATGGTTGGCGGCTGGTGGCGTGCGCCCGCGGGCGGTGCATGCGCAGCGGCGAGGAAAGCTCCGGGTGGCCCGAAAATCAGCCTTCCGGTTCACTAACGGAGGCCTCTTCCCGCCGCAGGCGGCGCAGCACCTGCCGCTCGCCCCGGGTCACGCCCATCCGGTAAGCGAAAGCGCCCACGACCACCACCAGCAGGGTGATGAATATAACGTGAATGCCGAGTAGCATCATGGGCGGGCCGCCTCCCGGAGGTTGGGAATGTTGGCGTGCGCCGGCAGCGCCGCGCGCCTACACACAGAGATTGGCCGAATTTTCCCGGAATTCCCTCAGATTGCCCCCCAGGGCCGTGGCGGCCTGGGAGACCAGGTTAAAAATTAGCGGATAGTCCATTCGCATCGGCCCCATCAGCGCGATCATGCCCTGCCACTCCGCGCCATCCCCGAAGACAAAGCCCACAACCGAGGATTCCTCCAAACCCGGATAGCCGGTCTCCGTGCCGATGGACACCAGCCCCCCTTCCACGCTGCGGGCATTTTGCAGGACACGGCTCAGCAGATTGGGGTCTTGCAGAGCCCGGTGCACACGCACAATTTTCTCCGGCTGCTGGTATTCGGGGATCATGTACAGTTTTTCCATGCCCCACGCTTGCCAGCCGGGGGCCTTGTCCCAGTCGAAGACCTTGCGCAGCAGGCGAAAGGCCGCGCCGATGGAGGGCGCGTTGGCCAGCAAATCCTTGGGCATGCCGCTCATGATGTCCTCACGGATCACCCGCATGGGCTGGCCGTGGTAGTTGCGGCAAATGCTCCACTCCACCTCCTTCAGCACGTCCGGCGGCAGGGGTTCCGCCGCCGGCACCACCTTGGACCACAGATCGCCGTAAAGGGACTGCACCGCCACCAACAACCGATCCTCGCCAATCGGCACCAGCCGCACCCAATCCAGGGGATAGCTGTCCTTTTCCGGCAGGGAAGCCAGGGCGATAAAACCGGTCTGTTCGGAGAGAAACCGCCCCATTTGCGCCATCACCGCGTCCAGGGTGGGCAACTGCTCTTCATCCCCCAAATTGATGGGGACCGCCAGATCGCGGCTTTGCCGCTGGTGCACCCCAAGCCGCGAAACATAAATGGTAAAGGCCTTCTGGGTGGGAATCCTGCCCCGGCTTACCCCTTCGGTGGTCAGGTAGCCATCCAGACTCAGGTCTTCCATCAGGTTGCGGATGGTGGTGGGCGAAAGGGCCAGCCGGGAAATCTTGGAAAGGGTGCGCGCCGAAATGGCCTCGTGGCGGCTGAGATAGTACTGGATGATCTCCACCAGGATGGCCTGTTGCCGCGCTTGTACGGTCTCTTGTTTCATTCGCCGGGGAATGTCCGCAAAATATATAACGCTGTCTTGCGCCCGCCGTGCGGCGTGCGTATCCTTGATTTTATTTTAGCAGATATCCGCCTCCAGGAGAAATGCCGCGTGCGCCATGACCGGCTTTGGCAGGACCCCTGCTTGCGGCTTCCTGCCCCGCGGCATGCCCCTGACCCGGCGCAGCCGATTGACCGTAGGTTGTGCATGTGTTGAATTTGGGAAGATTTTTCCTCGCGCCCCGGAAAGCATTTTCTGCGGCGGTTCCACTGCGGGCCGGGCCATGCTTTCCAAATGCATGGCGCGTGCGACAACGAACTGCCAGGGAGAGTCATGAGCAAAACCATTTTCGAGAAAATCTGGGATAGCCATGTGGTGGACGAGGTGGATGGCTGGACCATCCTCTACATCGACCGGCATCTGGGCCACGATGGCTCGGCGCGGGGCTT
>JAPUIH010000111.1 GCA_027297205.1 SAR324 cluster bacterium
GTCTACATAGGATTCCACAGGTGGGGCAAGATTATGCGGAAAGACAAGTCTCTCAAATACCGCGTGCGCAGAAAGGGGCCGGAAGGCCTGATTGACGAAGATGATGACGAGGATTAATGCGCGGGCGGTGGCCCACCACCAGGGGGTATGGGGGTCTCCTGCCTTGCGAGACTCCGGACATCTCCGCGCCGCCTCCCCCCTGTTGATTTGCCAGAATGGAAATGGATTGCCTGCTGAAAATCTCTACTGATTCAATTACTATCTACGCGCAACCTCCGCACCGGTTCATGGCATCTGGGAGGTTCGACGAGTTGTTAGGGCCGTTATTTGCAACTCCATTTGGGAACTGCCGGTTCACAGGGTTGCCGAGGAGCACAAAACGAATAAGACCAGAATATGGCTGTTGCTGGCGGCCGCAATTGCGCTGGGCGCTGCTTTCAGCCAGGATGCCCGGGCTTCGTAGTAAAAGCCCAAGGCAAAATTAAAGTCTCTGGTGAAGGCGCCGCGCCCCGGTGTTGAGAGTAAAACGGTAATCATAATGCATTTCACTTTGCCGCCTGGATTCGTGGGTGGGAAGCAATTCCATCCCGGAGCGGTCTATATCTGCATCATCGCGGGCAAGCTCACGGCCGAGTTGAAAGGACGAACCAATACGGTCTTCGAGAGGAAAATATAGCGGCAGGTTCCGCATGTGGCTATACGGGGTAAGCACGTGAGCGAGGGCGTGCCCACCAAATTTGTCGTCTTTCAGGTGGGCGGAACGGGCGCGGAAACCTGGCCCAAAAAATAACGGAGCAGATTGCGTCCACCGTGTCCTCAATCACGCTCCAGGAGGTAACCCTATGGATTTTCTCGCCGACACTTGGATTTTGTGGATCATCCTAGCCGTGGTCATCCAGGGGCTGGTGCATTGGAACCGGCAAAACCGGGGCACTGAGAAGGTGTTCATAACATCGGCGGAGGAGTTTTCCATAAAGACGGTACTGTTTGATTTTAGGAAAGGAGAAGGAGACATCTTTATAGGCTGCACTCTGTCATTCGTATTTTTCTCGCTTTTTCTCGCCGGCTTCACCAGGTGGATATCCACCATCTTTTAAGCGGCCGTTCCCTTGTAGTCTCGTTCCTGGGATAGCCTTTTGCGCGAGCCAGGCCGCCGGAATGAGCCGCGCCGTCCCTCTCGCTCCCATATTGTCCCTTTGCCCCAATATGCTAGGTTGAATCCTTCACGCAAATTCTGGCGTATGGGAGGGGCTCCGCCATGGCATCCAAGGGCAAGAAAGGCACCCAGCGCAAGCTCACCGCGATTCTCAGTGCGGACGTGGTGGACTAATCCGCCCGTATTGGGGGGCTCCATCCGGAAAATGTCAGCCATGATGTTTTGGAAATGATCAGGGAGATAAAATGAATACCGCGATTTGCGCCTGCGGGCAGTTGGAAGTTCATGTTTCCGGGGAACCAGTAACGGTGAGGGTCTGCAACTGCGGCCAATGCCAACGGCGAACAGGCAGCGCTTTTGGCATGAGCACTTATTGGGAGCCTTCTCAGGTGCAGGATTACAAGGGCCAGAGTAAAACCTTCCGAAGAATCTCCGATGCGGGCCGCTCAATGGAGTTTCATTTTTGCCCGGATTGTGGCGGTACGGTGTATTGGTTTGCGGAGATTGTGGCGCCATTGGTGGGGATCGCCGGGGGTTGTTTTGCCGATTACAAATTCCCGGCTCCGGAAGCGGTTGCCTATGCACCGCAGAAACACGATTGGGTGATATTCCCCGAAGGCATCCGCCTTTATGAAAGCACATCAATTCACGAATTGTGACGATGGGGCAGAACTGACATGGCAGCCAAGTCCAGCAAGGCCAAGATAAGCACCCAGCGCAAGCTCACCGCAATTCTCTGTGCAGATGTGGCAGGGTATTCCCGCCTGATGGGGGAGAGTAGATGAAAATTGCCATCATGGGCTCTGGAGGAATCGGCGGTTATCTGGGCGGGTTACTGGCGAAGAGCGGGGAGGAGGTTACCTTCATCGCCCGAGGCCCTCACCTGGAAACGATGCGGAATAAGGGCTTGCGGGTTGAAAGTACTGTCAGCGGAGATTTTTCCGTATCTGACGTACAAGCGACCGATGATCCAGGTGAAGTGGGTGAAGTTGAACTGGTTGTGATGACCACAAAGGCCTATGACCTGGAAGCTGCCGCCGAAGCCATCCAACCCATGGTGGGCCAGAACACTGTGGTACTGCCTCTGCTAAATGGTGTGGATATTTCGGAACGAATCGGCACCGTGGTTGGGATTGATCATGTCCTGGGAGGATTGGTCTTAATCTCTAGTTCCGTGGCTGAACCTGGGGTAATCCGCCAAATCGGTCCCAAACATCGAATCGTATTCGGGGAATTATCCGGAGAGGCGACACCTCGCGCACGGTCGATTGAGGCAGTTCTGAAAAGCGTCAAAATCGACACTTTTCTAACCCCCAATATCGAGCAGGAGCTTTGGAAGAAGTTTATTTTCGTCACTCCGATGGCCGGAGTAGGGGGAGTCATTCGGAAAGCAAGTGGCCTAATTCGCTCCGACCCAGACACGCTGAAACTTCTGACCGGTTGTATGCTGGAAATTGATGCCGTGGCACGTAAAAAGGGGGTCGAACTACCCGAAAATATCATTGCGGAAACATTCAAGATATACGACGGATTGCCGCCGGGTGGTAAGCCATCCATGGTACTTGATCTGGAGCGTGGAAACCGTCTGGAACTGGATGCACTTAACGGCACTGTAGTGCGTATGGGAAAGCAACTGAACGTGCCCACCCCGGTCAATCAATTCATTTACGCCGCTCTGAAGCTGCACGCAGGCGGTACCTAGGATTATTGTTCCGCCGCCCCGATGTGCTAGCTTGAAACCTTCACGCAGATAATAGCGTAAGGGAGTGAAACCCCGCCATGGCATCCAAGTCCAGCAAGGCCAAGAAGAGCACCCAGCGCAAACTGACCGCGATCCTTTGTGCGGATGTGGTGGGCTACAGCCGCCTTATGGGCTCCAGTTTTTCCCGGTTGCGGCCGCAC